>NZ_JASOLI010000019.1:0-2836 GCF_030215145.1 Aerococcus sp. UMB7834
AACTTGTTCTTTGAAAACTGAATACTGCAAGTAATAACCATATTTTTAACTGTGACCACCAGGAAGCAGTTAAGGATATAAACCAATTTTACCAAGAGTAAAAAACCGAAAGAGTTTAATTAAACTTTTCGCACATCATACAGCTTAACCAACGGTTAAGTGAATAAGGGCGTACGGTGAATGCCTTGGCACTAGGAGCCGATGAAGGACGGGACGAACACCGATATGCTTCGGAGAGCTGTAAGTAAGCTTTGATCCGGAGATTTCCGAATGGGGGAACCCCATCATCTTGATCGATGATGACTTTCAAGTGAATACATAGCTTGTTAGAGGTAGACGCAGGGAACTGAAACATCTCAGTACCTGTAGGAAGAGAAAGAAAAATCGATTTCCTGAGTAGCGGCGAGCGAAACGGAAAGAGCCCAAACCAAAGAGCTTGCTCTTTGGGGTTGTAGGACTGGGACCTATGATTTAGGCGGGTTAGTCGAATGGCATGGGAAGGCCAATCAGAGAAGGTGAGAATCCTGTAGACGAAAACCCAACTAACATTACCAGTATCCTGAGTACGACGGACCACGTGAAATTCCGTCGGAATCCGCCGGGACCATCCGGCAAGGCTAAATACTACCTAGTGACCGATAGTGAACCAGTACCGTGAGGGAAAGGTGAAAAGCACCCCGGGAGGGGAGTGAAAGAGTACCTGAAACCGTATGCCTACAAGCAGTCAGAGCCCGTTAATGGGTGATGGCGTACTTTTTGTAGAACGGACCGGCGAGTTACGATAGCATGCAAGGTTAAGACGAAGAGTCGGAGCCACAGCGAAAGCGAGTCTGAAGTGGGCGTTGAGTATGTTGTCGTAGACCCGAAACCAGGTGATCTACCCATGTCCAGGCTGAAGGTGCGGTAAAACGCACTGGAGGGCCGAACCCACGTCTGTTGAAAAAGGCGGGGATGAGGTGTGGGTAGCGGTGAAATTCCAATCGAACCTGGAGATAGCTGGTTCTCTCCGAAATAGCTTTAGGGCTAGCCTCGGATGATGAATATTGGAGGTAGAGCACTGTTTGTTCTAGGGGTCCAACAAGGATTACCGAAAACTGATAAACTCCGAATGCCAAATATTTTAATCCGGGAGTCACACTGCGAGTGATAAGATCCGTAGTGGAAAGGGAAACAGCCCAGACCACCAGCTAAGGTCCCAAAGTTTCAGTTAAGTGGAAAAGGATGTGGGGTTGCACAGACAACTAGGATGTTGGCTTAGAAGCAGCCATCATTCAAAGAGTGCGTAATAGCTCACTAGTCGAGTGACCCTGCGCCGAAAATGTACCGGGGCTAAACTGAACACCGAAGCTGTGGATGTCTAAGGACATGGTAGGAGAGCGTTCTAAGGACGGCGAAGCATGATCGTGAGGACATGTGGAGTGCTTAGAAGTGAGAATGCCGGTATGAGTAGCGAAAGACGGGTGAGAATCCCGTCCACCGAATAACTAAGGTTTCCTGGGGAAGGCTCGTCCTCCCAGGGTTAGTCGGGACCTAAGCCGAGACCGAAAGGTGTAGGCGATGGCCAACAGGTTGAGATTCCTGTACTTGTCTGATTTGTTTGAGCAATGGAAGGACACAGGAGGCTAAGCAGAGCGCGGAGATGGAAAAACGCGTCCAAGCAACAAGTCTGATGTTGAGTAAAAGGCTTAACATCCTAAGGATGAGTTGTGACGGGGAGGGAAGTTTAGTACCGAAGCTGCTGATGTCACACTGTCAAGAAAAGTTTCTAGTGAGAATCAGACAACCCGTACCGCAAACCGACACAGGTAGTTGAGGAGAGAATCCTAAGGTGAGCGAGCGAACTCTCGTTAAGGAACTCGGCAAAATGACCCCGTAACTTCGGGAGAAGGGGTGCTGGCCGCAAGGCCAGCCGCAGTGAATAGGCCCAAGCGACTGTTTATCAAAAACATAGGTCTCTGCCAAATCGAAAGATGACGTATAGAGGCTGACGCCTGCCCGGTGCTGGAAGGTTAAGAGGAAGGGTTAGCGTATGCGAAGCTCTGAATTGAAGCCCCAGTAAACGGCGGCCGTAACTATAACGGTCCTAAGGTAGCGAAATTCCTTGTCAGGTAAGTTCTGACCCGCACGAAAGGCGCAACGATTTGGGCACTGTCTCAACGAGAGACTCGGTGAAATTGTAGTACCAGTGAAGATGCTGGTTACCCGCGACAGGACGGAAAGACCCCATGGAGCTTCACTGCAGGTTGATATTGAGTGTTTGTGTGACATGTACAGGATAGGTAGGAGCCATTGAAACCGGGACGCTAGTCTCGGTGGAGGCATAAGTGGGATACTACCCTTGTGACATGACCACTCTAACCCGCGACCATAGATCTGGTCGGGAGACAGTGTCAGTCGGGCAGTTTGACTGGGGCGGTCGCCTCCTAAAGTGTAACGGAGGCGCCCAAAGGTTCCCTCAGAATGGTTGGAAATCATTCGCAGAGTGTAAAGGCAGAAGGGAGCTTGACTGCGAGACCTACAAGTCGAGCAGGGACGAAAGTCGGGCTTAGTGATCCGGTGGTTCCGCATGGAAGGGCCATCGCTCAACGGATAAAAGCTACCCTGGGGATAACAGGCTTATCTCCCCCAAGAGTTCACATCGACGGGGAGGTTTGGCACCTCGATGTCGGCTCATCGCATCCTGGGGCTGAAGTCGGTCCCAAGGGTTGGGCTGTTCGCCCATTAAAGCGGTACGCGAGCTGGGTTCAGAACGTCGTGAGACAGTTCGGTCCCTATCCGTCGCGGGCGTTGGAAATTTGAGAGGAGCTGTCCTTAGTACGAGAGGACCGGGATGGAC
>NZ_JASOLI010000020.1:0-1732 GCF_030215145.1 Aerococcus sp. UMB7834
GACGATTGTGTATTCCGTTATATCCTTAGAAAGGAGGTGATCCAGCCGCACCTTCCGATACGGCTACCTTGTTACGACTTCACCCCAATCATCTGTCCCACCTTCGGCGGCTGGCTCCAAAAGGTTACCTCACCGACTTCGGGTGTTACAAACTCTCGTGGTGTGACGGGCGGTGTGTACAAGACCCGGGAACGTATTCACCGCGGCGTGCTGATCCGCGATTACTAGCGATTCCGGCTTCATGCAGGCGAGTTGCAGCCTGCAATCCGAACTGAGAATGGCTTTAAGGGATTCGCTGACTCTCGCGAGTTCGCAGCCCGTTGTACCATCCATTGTAGCACGTGTGTAGCCCAAGTCATAAGGGGCATGATGATTTGACGTCATCCCCGCCTTCCTCCGGTTTGTCACCGGCAGTCTCGCTAGAGTGCCCAACTAAATGCTGGCAACTAACAATAAGGGTTGCGCTCGTTGCGGGACTTAACCCAACATCTCACGACACGAGCTGACGACAACCATGCACCACCTGTCACTTTGTCCCCGAAGGGAAAGCTCTATCTCTAGAGTGGTCAAAGGATGTCAAGACTTGGTAAGGTTCTTCGCGTTGCTTCGAATTAAACCACATGCTCCACCGCTTGTGCGGGTCCCCGTCAATTCCTTTGAGTTTCAGCCTTGCGGCCGTACTCCCCAGGCGGAGTGCTTAATGCGTTAACTGCGGCACTGAAGGGTGGAAACCCTCCAACACCTAGCACTCATCGTTTACGGCGTGGACTACCAGGGTATCTAATCCTGTTTGCTACCCACGCTTTCGAGCCTCAGTGTCAGTTACAGACCAGAAAGTCGCCTTCGCCACTGGTGTTCTTCCATATATCTACGCATTCCACCGCTACACATGGAGTTCCACTTTCCTCTTCTGCACTCAAGTTTCCCAGTTTCCAATGACCCTCCACGGTTAAGCCGTGGGCTTTCACATCAGACTTAAGAAACCACCTGCGCTCCCTTTACGCCCAATAAATCCGGACAACGCTTGCCACCTACGTATTACCGCGGCTGCTGGCACGTAGTTAGCCGTGGCTTTCTGGTAAGATACCGTCAAGACTGTAGCAGTTACTCTACAATTTGTTCTTCTCTTACAACAGAGTTTTACGATCCGAAAACCTTCTTCACTCACGCGGCATTGCTCCGTCAGGCTTGCGCCCATTGCGGAAGATTCCCTACTGCTGCCTCCCGTAGGAGTCTGGGCCGTGTCTCAGTCCCAGTGTGGCCGATTACCCTCTCAGGTCGGCTATGCATCATGGCCTTGGTAAGCTTTTATCCCACCAACTAGCTAATGCACCGCAAGACCATCTATGAGTGACAGCAAAAGCCGTCTTTCCAATTTGTCAGATGCCTGACAAATTACTATGCGGTATTAGCACCCGTTTCCGGATGTTGTCCCCCGCTCATAGGTAGGTTCCTTACGTGTTACTCACCCGTCCGCCGCTAACGTCAGAAGTGCAAGCACTTCGTCGGTTCGCTCGACTTGCATGTATTAGGCATGCCGCCAGCGTTCGTCCTGAGCCAGGATCAAACTCTCATGAAAGATTCATGAGCTTTGATAAGCTCGTTATTGCTGACTTTTTATAGTTGTTTGCTCAACTATTTATTGTTTGAATTGTTGGTTCATCAACTCGAAGTTGATGCCCTACACAATTGGTTCGTCTTCTTTGTTCAGTTTTCAAAGGTCTATCTCGTC
>NZ_JASOLI010000002.1:0-242131 GCF_030215145.1 Aerococcus sp. UMB7834
AACCTACCCAGACGGTTCTACGGATGAAGTTCCAGTAAATGTTAAGGTCAAAGACTTAACCGACGCAGAAAAGAACACTCCACAAGGGCAAGACATCAACGCTAAAGTTGGTCAAACACCAGACGCTAAAGCTGGTATCAAGGATGCCGACAAGTTACCTCAAGGCACTAAGTTTGACTTCAAGGAACCAGTCGACACCAAGACACCAGGCGACAAGCCAGCTACTGTTGTTGTGACTTACCCAGACGGCAGCAAGGATGAAGTGCCAGTAAATGTTAAAGTTTCTGAAAACCCAACCCAAGCTGAAACAACTGACCCAACCGTCCCAGCCAAGACTGAAGTTGAAGATAAGACCAATTTAACTCCTGAAGAACAAGGCAAGGTTAAGAAGGCTATCGAAGACGCTAACAAGGATAAATTCCCTGCCCCTAAAGAAGGTCAAAACCCAACTACAGTTGAAGTAGGCAAGGACGGTACTGCTACGATCACCTACCCAGACGGTTCGAAAGACACCATCCCAGGTACGGACTTAGTCGTTGAACGTCCTAAGACTACGGTTGAAGGTACACCTAAGCCAGTTAAGCCAACTAACGATCCTCAAGACACCGGCCTTGTTGTGAAGAACCAAGACGACAAGACCCCAACCAAGGTGACTGCCAAGGACGAAGACGGTCAAGATGTTCCTGTAACCGTTGATCCTGCAACTGGCAAGGTTTCCGTAACCCCTGGCACTAAGGTAGATGGACCTATCACCGTAACGGTCGAAGACAAAGACTTACCTGAAGGCAAACAAGACTTCGTTGTCCCAGTCGAAGGTCATGAAGCGGGCCGCGACGACAACGGTACAGATAAGACCCAAGCAGATCTTACTGACCCAGTTGTCCCAGCCAAGACTGAAGTTGAAGATAAGACTAACTTAACCCCAGAAGAACAAGGCAAGGTTAAGAAGGCTATCGAAGACGCCAACAAGGACAAGTTCCCTGCTCCTAAAGATGGACAAAACCCAACAACTGTTGAAGTAGGCAAGGACGGTACCGCAACCATCACCTACCCAGACGGTTCTAAGGACACCATCCCAGGCACCGACTTAGTGGTTGAACGTCCTAAGACTACGGTTGAAGGCACACCTAAGACCGTTAAGCCAAGCAAGGATCCTCAAGACACTGGCCTTGTTGTGAAGAACCAAGACGACAAGACCCCAACCAAGGTGACTGCCAAGGACGAAGACGGCAATGATGTTCCTGTAACCGTAGACCCAACAACTGGTAAGGTTTCTGTAACCCCAGGTACTAAGGTCGATGGACCTATCACCGTAACGGTTGAAGACAAAGACTTACCTGAAGGCAAGCAAGATTTCGTTGTCCCAGTCGAAGGTCATGAAGCCGGCCGCGACGACAACGGTACAGATAAGACTCAAGCAGATCTTACTGACCCAGTTGTTCCAGCTAAGACTGAAGTCGAAGATAAGACTAACTTAACCCCAGAAGAACAAGCTGAAGTTAAGAAGAAAGTTGAAGACGCCAACAAGGACAAGTTCCCTGCTCCTAAAGATGGACAAAACCCAACAACTGTTGAAGTAGGCAAAGACGGTACCGCAACCATCACCTACCCAGACGGTTCTAAGGACACCATCCCAGGCACCGACTTAGTGGTTGAACGTCCTAAGACTACGGTTGAAGGCACACCTAAGACCGTTAAGCCAAGCAAGGATCCTCAAGACACTGGCCTTGTTGTGAAGAACCAAGACGACAAGACCCCAACCAAGGTGACTGCCAAGGACGAAGACGGTCAAGATGTTCCTGTAACCGTTGATCCTGCAACTGGTAAGGTTTCCGTAACACCTGGTACTAAGGTAGATGGCCCAATTACTGTAACTGTCGAAGACAAGGACCTCCCAGAAGGCAAACAAGACTTCGTTGTTCCTGTTAACGGTCACGAAGCCGGCCGCGACGACAATGGTTCAGACAAGAACCAAGCAGACTTAACTGACCCTACTGTCCCAGCTGAGAAAACCCCTGTAGCTGACAAGACCAACTTAACTGAAGACGAAAAAGCTCAAGTTAAGAAAGCCATTGAAGACGCCAACAAGGATAAATTCCCAGCGCCTAAGGACGGTCAACCTGCAACTAAGGTTGAAATCGGCAAGGACGGCACTGCAACCATCACCTACCCAGATGGCTCGAAAGACACCATTCCAGGTACCGACTTAGTTCGTGAAAAGACCAATGTTGACGCCAAGAATGTGAAGCCTGTTGATCCAACAGACGCTAAACAAGGCACCGACATTAAAGTCAATAATCCTGACAAAGACACCACAGTAACCGCTAAGGACGAAGACGGCAAGGGCGTTCCTGTTGTCATCAACCCAGAAACCGGCGAAGTGGAAGTCACTCCAGGTACAAATGTTGACGGTCCAATCGTGGTAACTGTTAACGACCCAGATCTCCCAGGCGGCAAACAAGAAGTTACCGTTCCTGTTAAGGGTCACGAAGCAGGCCGCGACGACAATGGTTCAGACAAGACCCAAGCAGATCTTACTGACCCAACTGTCCCAGCTGAGAAGACCCCTGTAGCCGACAAGACTAACTTAACTGAAGACGAAAAAGCTCAAGTTAAGAAGGCTATCGAAGACGCTAATAAGGATAAATTCCCAGCGCCTAAGGACGGTCAAAAGCCAACCACCGTTGAAATTGGCAAGGACGGCACCGCAACTATCACCTACCCAGATGGCTCACAAGACACCATCCCAGGTACAGACCTCGTTCGCGAAAAGACCAACGTTGATGACTCAGCCGTTAAGGAAGTCAACCCAAGTGACGAAAAACAAGGCACAGGCATCAAGGTTAACAATGCGGATAAGGATACGACAGTGACCGCCAAGGATGAAGACGGCAAAGATATTCCAGCCGTAATCAACCCTGAAACTGGCGAAGTTGAAGTCACTCCAGGTAAGGATGTTGACGGCCCAATCACCGTGACGATCACCGATCCTGAATTACCAGGCGGCAAGAAAGAAGTGACCGTTCCAGTCAAAGGCCATGAAGCTGGTCGCGACGACAACGGTTCTGACCAATCCGCTAAACCTACGATTGAAGCCATCCATGAAGGTGACGAAATCGTGGAAGGTAACGGGGTGCCAGGTGCTAAGATCGTGGTGAAAGACAAGGACGGCAAGGTCATTGGCGAAACCACAGTTGACGGTATCGGCAACTGGTCTGTCAAAGTTCCAGCCAACAAACTTTTCGCTGGGGACAAGGTGACAGTTGAACAAACCGAAGAAGGTAAGAAGCCTGCTGTTGAAACGGCAACGGTTCAAAAGGCAACGGGCGAAACGACACGCAAGGGAGACCCAGCTGTTGCTTACCCAATCGAATCCCACCCAGTTGTTAAGCATGTCGGCGACAGCTTGACCGCAGACGACATCACCAAGGCCATCGTTGTAGTCGGCGTTCCTGAAGGCTCTTACAAGGTAACCATCAATGAAGGTCAAACACTTCCATCAACCGATAAAGTGGGCGACGCCATCATCGATGTGACCGTTACCCTACCAGACGGCACCACCGAAGCTGCCCAAGTATGGGTCATCGTGAAAGCTCAAGGCGGCGCAACTCCTGAGGTCAAGAAGCCAACTACCGTGGACGACTCCCAAGTTAAGGAAGTTAACCCAACTAACGACCAACAAGGTACTGGCATCAAGGTGAACAACCCTGATAAGGACACCACAGTCACCGCTAAGGACGAAGACGGCAAGGACATCCCTGTTGTCATCAACCCTGCAACCGGTGAAGTGGAAGTGACCCCAGGCACCAACGTTGACGGCCCAATCACTGTGACCATCTCCGACCCTGAATTACCAGGCGGTAAGAAAGTCGTTGTGGTTCCAGTCAAAGGCCATGCCGCTGGACGTGACGATAATGGTTCAGATGCTGCTCCAGAACCTGCTGTTCCAGCGAAACCAGAAACACCAGCAGCTCCAGCTCAACCAGCTACCAAACCAGCCGCTCCTCAAAAAGCAGCCCCAGGCACTGTTAAAGTGGACAAGAAACAAGCAAGCGCTCTTCCAAAAGCTAGCCAAGCAGGCAAAGCCCATGCCAAAGCAGCTCAAACGAAGACCAAACTCCCACAAACCGGAGCCCTAGTCGGCCTAACGAGCGGCCTCGCCCTCGCTTTAGTCGGCGCTGGTAGCTTGCTGGCACTCGGCAAAGGCAAAAAGAAAGACTAAAATTTTTCTTGATTGCTAAAGCTGAATAAGAAGAAGCCCTCGCACGAGAATGTGCGGGGGCTTTTTGCGTGGGCGGGTATAATAGTAGGAAGTAGAATTTGGAGTGCTGGCCTAGGTCTGGGAGGGGCGGTTTAGCGCCAAATGAGAAGGGATATGTCGGTATCTCGGAGGCTTAGCGCCAAATGAGAAGGGATATGTCGGTATCTTGGAGAATTAGCGCCAAATGAGAAGGGTTATGTCGGTATCTTGGAGAGTTAGCGCCAAATGAGAAGGGATGTGTCGGTATCTTGGAGAGTTAGCGACAAAAGCTGAGGTGATCTGTCCGTAACTCGGAGAGAACCGGTCATAGGAGTAGGTGATCTGTCCGTAACTTGGAGAGAAAGGGACACAGGGGCAAGGGATCTGTCCGTTTCTCAGGAAGAACCGGCCATAAGGGTAAGGGATATGTCCGTAACTTGGAGAGAACCGGTCATAGGGCTAAGAGATCTGTCCGTATCTCAGGGAGAAATGGACATAAGCCAAGAGAAAAGGCAGTGAGTCGGCTAGAAGCTGCCAGTTCCCAAGAGAAGAGGCAGCATCTCCTTTAGAAGCTGCCTTTTCCTAAAAGGAAAGGTTCTTTCTCGCGGAGAAAGAGCTTCATCATAGGGAAAACTAGGAAGTTCAGCATAAATAGAAAAGCCAGGCTGCTTCTTTTGTCCGTTTGAGGGGGAGGCAGCCTGGCTTGTTATAAATTGGGTACTAATATAGTAGGAAGAGGTTCAAAATAGTAGGCCCGGCTTGTTGAAACGGCATAAGTCTGAGCGACATTACCGTATTCCAGCGCACCTGCCAGGTCTACAAGCGACCACGTAGTCGCTTTTCAGATCAACAGGGGTTTCCACACAGCCACTAGAGGTCTTTACGCTCATAAATCTTTACGGTCAGGATGAAGAGTGCGCTAGCGAGGCCCAGGCAGACCAGGCTGGCGGATAGGACGAGAAGGGTGGGGTCGAGCGACTGGAGGTAGCTGATGAGGCCTTGGACGAAGGCGCTGGTGAAGATGGTCCAGCCGAATGTGATTAGAACGAGGAAGAGGGCGACGCTGACGTAGTTCATGAAGACGGGACCGAAGAGGGTATAGAAGAATTGGTAGCCAACGAGTAGGACGATCGCGGCCAGGCCTAGCAAGAGAATTTCAGTCAGGCTGTTGGCTCTGTAGCCCGGGATCATGGCGTTCAAGATAATGAGCGGAAGGATGAGGGTGGCGACTTGCAGGAGGTGGGAGAGGATCTTGCCAGCGACGACTTCCCTGCGAGAGACGGGGAGGCTCTGGATTAATTGCTGGTAGACTCTCTCGTCGTCCAGGCCGTCGATGTTTCGGATATGGATGAGGGCGAGAAGCAGGCCGAGTGTTAGCGGGAACTGGCCATCCCCTACGATAAAGAGGCCTAGAAGGCTCACCACTAAGGATAAAAATAAGAGTTTGCGACCGATCAACCAGTCTTTGACTAATAAGGCTTTCATTTATTGGCCTCCTTTCAAAGTATAAACCATGATTTCTTCCAGGGAGGCGGGTTCGATCAAAACCTTGTCGCCGTAGAGTTCACGGAAAGTGTCCGCTTCTTGGGTCAGGCCAACAAAGCCGGTAGACGTTTCCTTGAGCCCCGCCAGCAAGGGCTGGGTGTCGGCGTCGAGCAGGTCTGTCGCTCCCTTGACCAGGCGGAAGCGGTCGAGTAAGTCGTCTTTGGCCTCGTCCATGACAATCGTCCCGTCCTGGATCAAGACCACATAATCGGCAATCTTTTCCAAGTCAGTCGTGATGTGGCTGGAGAAGAAGACGGTCTTGTTCTGGTCTTGGATCAGGTCATAGAGCAGGTCGAGGATTTCCGAACGAACGAGGGGGTCTAGGCCGGATGTCGGTTCATCCAGGATAATCAAGTCCGCATGATGGCTCAAAGCCACCGCCAGTGACAATTTGACCTTCATCCCGGTCGATAAGTCCTTGACTTTCTTCCTTGGCGGCAGGCTAAAGTCCTGGCAGAGCTGACGAAATTTGCTCGTGTCCCACTTGGAATAAAAGCCACCCACAACTTTGCCGATAGCTTCCACCGTCAAATTCTCGTAAAAAACATTCTCAGGATAGACAAAACCAATCCGGTCACGCACCGCCTTGCCAGCTTCCTGGTGGTCCATCCCGAAGATTTTAATTGCACCAGCATCTAGCTTGACTAAATCCATAATCAGCCGGATAGTCGTCGACTTGCCTGCACCATTGGGGCCAATAAAGCCGGTGATATAACCTTTAGGGATTTGTAAATTCATCTGGTCAATGCGGAAGTCTCCCAGATGCTTGGAGACATTCTTCAGTTCAATTGCGTCAGTCATTCCTTATTCCTCCATTCTATCTTGTATGCGCTGAGCCAGGTCCTGGGCGCTGAGGCCGATACTCTTAGCCTTGGTCGTAATTTCTGCTAGGTTCTGGTCAATCTCAGCCAAGATCTTCGCTTCAATCTGATCTGTATCTAAGTGGGCCACATAAGTCCCCTGGTAGGGCACCGTCATCAGAAAATGCTCCTGCTCAAGCTTCTCATAAGCCTTCTTGACCGTGATCACGCTCACTTCTAAGTCTTTGGCCAACTGGCGAAGCGGGGGCAACTGCTCTTCTTCCTGCAATTCTCCAGATAAAATATTGCGCTTAAGCTCTTGGACAATCTGCTGGTATAAGGGCAGCTTGGAAAATTTGGATAGGGTGATGTTCATCGGCACAGCTCCTTTGTATCTAGTGTATATTCTTTATACACAGTGTATACTGTGAGGGAACTGTTGTCAAGTTTGATTGGAGGATGTTATTGATAGGCAAAAAAAGCCAGGCGGCGATACTCCAGGCGGTAATACCCCAGGTAGCAAGCTGCCAGGTGAACTAAAGATTAAACAAACCATGTAGTGGTTAATCAAACGGAAACCCCTAAATCTCAAAGAAAAGCTACTAAAGGACACCAAATGGTAAACAGTAAATTACCACAAACAGACGCTATTGCTGGCGTACCCACAGCAGCACTTACAATATCCGTACTTTTGGGCTTTGCATCACTAACTTTAGGGTAAAAGAAAAAAGATTAATCAATAAAATAATCGCAGGTATTTCTTCTCAATATCTTTCGCAAAAGTATAAATAACAATAAGGCATATCAAAGACGCTATAAAGCTGATTTGATATGTCTTTTATTGTTTAGGGGGTGGGAGAGTGTAATAAAATTTTAGATATGTAATCCTTTTCATTTGTTGAATCTCTCATTAAATGATAGAATTTATCTATATTAAATTGGATGATTTGATGAGGATCTGTTTAATAATTCAAGAAAGGACTGAACTTGCCACAAATGCCAGCGCATACATAATAGTTATTTCGTTTGATTTAGAGAGTTATTAAGGAATGAGAGGAAAATTGTGAATAGGTTGTGGAAAAATATGAGACAAGTTCGTGTGCCTCATACATATGTTTTATTATTTAGTTTTATTGTAATTGCAGCTATCATGTCATGGATAGTGCCAGCAGGTGCCTTTGAACGTACGATGGTAGATGGGCGAGAGGTTATTGATCCTTCTTCATTCAGTTACGTTGAAAGGAATCCGCAGGGTATATTTGATATTTTGAAAGCTTTGCCAACGGGGTTTGAAAGAAGTCAACATATTTCTTATTTTTTATTCGTTGTCGGTGGAGCCTTTGGGGTCATTAATCAGACAGGTGCTATTGAGGCAGCTCTAAGTCGTATTGTACGAGCATTAAAAGGTAAAGAAGCGCTAGTTATCCCAATTGTCCTTTTAATTATGGGGATTGCAGGGTCAACTATTGGTTTAAGTGAAGAGACCATTTTATTTATTGCACTAGGTGTGACTTTAGCACGAGGAATAGGCTACGATGCTTTAGTTGGTGTTGGTATGATTGGCTTAGGCGCAGGATTAGGGTTTACAGCAGGCTTCATGAACCCTTTCTCTGTGGGAGTAGCCCAATCGATTGCTGATTTGCCACTATTCTCAGGGATGGGCTTGCGCTTAATTCTCTTTGTAGTGGTGTGGTTAGCCACGACAATTTATCTAAGTCGTTATGCTAAAAGAGTAAAAGCTGATCCTAGTCAAAGTATCGTATATGAAGAAGAGAAAGCAGCTCGAGCAAATAAAAAAGACCAAAAACAGAAAGAAGAACAGCCCTTTACCTTGCAGCAAAAAATTATTTCTGCCATTTTTGCTTTATCTTTTGTCCTGATTGCGATTGGTGTCATTCGATTTGGCTGGTATATCCAAGAAATTGGGGCTGTTTTCATTGGAATGGGGATATTATCTGGCTTTGTAGCAAAAATGCGTCCTGGAAAAATTGCTGATGGCTTTATTGAAGGGGCAAAGGATATGGTATACGCAGCACTGATTGTAGGGTTAGCTCAAAGTTTAATTGTCATCTTAGAAGATGGCATGATTATTGACACGATTATTAATGGTATGTCGAATGCGATTTCATCTTTGCCAAGCGTATTAAGTGCCGTTGGTATCTATATCGTTCAAATTATTATTAATTTCTTTATTTCATCAGGTAGTGGGCAAGCAGCCGTAACAATGCCAATTACGGTACCTTTAGCAGATGCTCTTGGGGTCACACGCCAAACTGCAGTATTATGCTATCAATTAGGAAATGGCTTCCTGGACTCCATTATGCCAATGTCTGGTATCCTAATGGCGCAACTAGCTATTGCTGATATTCCATATTCTAAGTGGGTTAAATTCTCGATGCCTTTAATGGTGATTTGGCTACTTATTGGTTTGATCTTTGTTATAGCGGCTCAATTGATTGGTTATGGACCATTTTAAATCATATTAAAATAAAAAAGTACTGTTAGAGGGCTCCTTCCTCTGTCACTAGTGGAGAATTATCGTATAGTGAACAGAGAAAGAAGTGAGTTCTAACAGTACTTTTTATTTATAAAAAGGAGTCTTCAATTGAAGACTCCCTTATCTATGCACCCAGCAGGATTCGAACCTGCAACCGCCTGATTCGTAGTCAGGTACTCTATCCAGTTGAGCCATGGGTGCGACTCATAACTACACCCATTATAATGCATAAGATAATAAAATGCAAGCTTTAAACTGTAAAATTTAACTATTTAATCAGCGATTGTGATAGAAGGATGGTGTTGGTCACAAATCTCAACTTTGACTTCTTGGTCAAAATAGCGATTTAGGAGATCTTCAAAGTAATCGATTAATTGATTAGCACGGCTAATTTGTTCGGGATAAACACTTTCAAATATAAGAATAGCATCGCGCGTTTCTTCAGTTAACATGGTACGTTGTGCTTCTCGCCAGTTAAAGTTACGACATACTGCGCCTGCATCATCTTTATATATAAGTTCACCAGCTAAGGCTGGATCCGATTCTTCTTGTCCAAGAGGGAAGAAGGACTCGCCACCCTCAGCGAAGGTGAAGGTAAGATTTCCTTGGATCTTCTCAATATCTTCGCCACCGCCTGGTACTCCATAAGTTAGGGAAGTACTATTATATAAATCCACTAAGGGATTAATTGGACGAAGTGTCTCGCCTTTATTTACGCGTTTAAATAGAGCCTCAATGGTCGAACGTGCCCCTTTCTTTGTTTTAAAGGCTCTAAAAATTTCGCGCCATTCTGCTACGATAGGATTGAAACGGAAGGTCTCTTCCGTTAAAAATTTTTGCGCTTCTTGACAGGCCTGGGTGAGCAGCTTTTCTCGATAGTCTTCGTTTTGTTTATGGTTATTGATACCTTTAAGAATAAAGATATGGAAAGTTATATCTGGAAAGAGATCAAAAACCGCTGGGTCAATCGTAAATTTTTTCATATATATTCCTCCTTAAGTTAATCATATCACAAATCAATCGAAAATTATTTTGAATTTAATTCTATTTTTTCTTTACTAGAAAGCTTGTTAGAACAAGGATGGAAGTTCAAATTGTGATGTAAGCGCAATCATAAATGTGATAAATCTCACATACGATATGTGACAAAGCTAAAGGAATCGCTTACAACACCTTGTTATACTACAAGTGTAATAAATAAAGAAGGAGAGAAAGAACAATGACACATGCGATTAATGTATTTTCTGAAATTGGCCGTCTGAAAACAGTACTTGTTCATAGACCAGGTAAAGAATTAGAAAATCTTGTTCCTGACTATCTCGATCGTTTACTGTTTGATGATATTCCATTTTTAGAGGAAGCTCAAAAAGAACACGATAACTTCGTAAAAACTATGGAAGATTTCGGTGTAGAAGTTGTCTATCTTGAACGTTTAGTAGCTGAAGCAATTGATGAAGCTGACGTTAAGGAACAATTTGTTGACGAATGGTTAAGTGAAACAGGTCTTGAAGCTGGAGCTGCTTGGGATGCTATCCGTTCTGACCTTCTCGCCTATGAAGATACCTTTGAAATGGTTCTTAAGACTATGGAAGGGTATAAGAAGATTGATGTGGATCTTGGAGAAGCCGCTTCACTTGATGATTTAGTTGATTCTGAGTATCCATTCTTAGTTGATCCAATGCCTAACCTTTATTTCACACGTGATCCGTTCGCAACAATGAGTCATGGTGTAACGTTGAACCATATGTATTCTGATACACGTAACCGTGAAACCTTATATGGCAAATATATTTTCACCTACCACCCAACATATGGTGGCGATGCAGTACCACGTTACTATGATCGTGACGAACGGACGCGTATCGAAGGTGGCGATGAACTCGTTCTATCTCCAACAACTTTAGCAGTTGGTATTTCTCAACGTACAGGGGCAGCTTCAATTGAAAAATTAGCTCGTCGTCTATTTAAAGAAACCGACTATAAAGAAGTCTTGGCTTTCTCTATTGCTAATAATCGTAAGTTCATGCACTTAGATACAGTATTTACGATGGTTGATTATGATAAGTTTACTATTCACCCTGAAATTGAAGGGGACTTAACAGTCTATTCAATTACTCCTGACGGTGATGATATTAAGATCGAAGAGCGTGTTGATGAATTAGAAAACATCTTACAAGAAGCTCTAGGTATTGAAAAAGTAACCTTAATTCGCTGTGGTGGCGATGATATTGTTGCTTCAGCTCGTGAACAATGGAATGACGGTTCAAATACCTTAACTCTTGCGCCAGGTGAAGTGTTAGTTTATGACCGTAATACTGTAACGAATAAATTATTGAAAGAACACGGGATTAAATTACACGAAGTTCGTGGTAGTGAATTAGTTCGTGGTCGTGGGGGCCCTCGCTGCATGTCAATGCCTCTATACCGTGAAGATATTTAAAAAGATCATAAAAGTAGTTAGCATATAAAATTCCGACAATAATATTCCTAAAATTAAGCTCCACTTTATAACAGGCATACAACAATTTATTAATAGTGTTTAGCCAATACATATACATTCCACTTTTACTAACTTTTAGATTCTACATTGTAGTCATAGGTCTCTACGATTTAATAATGCAAGCAAAAACTCATTTATCCTTAAAGGAGGAAACATATGTTTCAAGGACGTAACTTATTAAAAGAAATCGATTTTACACCAGATGAACTTAAGTATCTAATTGATTTCTCAATTCATCTTAAAGATTTGAAAAAACGTGGGATTCCACACGAATATATGAAAGGGCAAAATATCTGCCTATTATTCGAAAAAACCTCTACACGTACACGTTCAGCCTTTACTGTTGCAGCTAATGATTTAGGGGCAGCACCTGAATTCTTAGGGGCTAACGATATTCAGTTAGGTAAGAAAGAATCTGTTGAAGATACCGCTATCGTATTAGGAAGCATGTTTGATGGGATTGAATTCCGTGGCTTCTCTCAAGAAGTGGTTGAACAACTCGGTGAATTTGCAGGCGTTCCAGTTTGGAATGGCTTAACTGATGAATGGCATCCAACCCAAATGATTGCTGACTTCATGACAATGAAAGAAGAATTTGGTGAACTTGAAGGGCGTACTTTAGTTTACTGCGGTGATGGCCGTAACAATATGGCAAATAGCTTGATTGTTATGGGGGCTTTAATTGGTGTCAATATTACAATTGCAGCACCTAAAGAGTTACAAACCAGTGAAGACATTGTCAAAATGGCAGAAGGCTATGCGAAAGAATCAGGCGCTACTGTTAAAGTAACCGATGATGTAGTTGCAGCTGTTAAAGATGCTGATGCTATCTATACTGATGTTTGGGTATCTATGGGTGAAGAAGACAAATTCGAAGAACGTGTTAACTTACTTAAACCATATCAAGTGAATAAAGAGTTAACATCACATATTGAAAATGAAGATTGGATCTTCTTACACTGCTTACCAGCATTCCATGATACTGAAACTACTTATGGTAAAGATGTTGAAGAAAAATTCAATGTCAGCGAAATGGAAGTTACAGATGAAGTCTTCCGTGGCGAACATGCACGCCAATTTGAGCAAGCTGAAAATCGCATGCACTCAATTAAAGCGATTATGGCTGCAACAAATGGTAACCTCTTCATTCCAAAAGTTTAGGAAATAGAGGGTTAGTGTTTTGACTCAATAATGCACAAAATGAGGGTCAGGATGAGAGGCATCGGCCTTCTTATCCTGGCCTTTTATTTATAAATTTTAATAAAGGAGATGAGAGATATGGAAGAGGCAGGTCAAAAAAAGAAAAAATCTTTTAAGATGCCAACATCTTTTACGATTTTATTCTTAATTACAATTGTCATTGCCATATTTACATGGATAATTCCAGCGGGCCAGTATGATGTCACGGATGCAGGTGACTTTATTTCTGGAACCTACCAGACAATTGAAAGTAATCCCCAAGGTATTTGGGACGTATTGGCTGCTCCGTTCGCTGGTTTAACAGGGAATAAATTAACTGAAGGTGCGATTCAAATCTCGCTATTCATTTTAGTTTTAGGGGGATTCCTACAAGTCGTTACCGTTACAGGAGCTATTGATGCAGGGATTGGTGCAGCAATCCGTGCGAATAAGGATAATATGACACGTTTAATTTGGATCTTAATGGGTATCTTTGCTTTAGGTGGGAGTACCTATGGGATGTCTGAAGAAACCGTGCCATTCTACGCTCTATTGATTCCGATGATGGTAGCAGTTGGTTTTGATGCGATGGTTGGGATTGCAGTCGTTCTTGTTGGCTCAGGTGTTGGTTGTTTGGCTTCTACAGTCAATCCATTCGCAACTGGGATTGCGTCTTCAATGGCTGGAATAGGCCTGGGAGACGGTATTGTTCCACGTGTCATTATGTTAGTTGTGATGTATGTCATTGCAGCAAGTTATGTTACAAGATATGCGAAAAAAGTCCAGAAAGATCCAAGTAATTCTCTGATTGCGGATCAATATGAATCTGACAAAGAAAAATTCAAAATTGAAGGTAACATTGACCAAATTACATCGAAGCAACGTTCCGTATTGGGGTTATTCTTATTCACATTCTTAATTATGGTGATTTCTTTAATCCCTTGGAGCGAATTCGGTATTACTATCTTCCATGATATTCATGATTGGATCAATAGTATTCCAATCCTTGGTGCTTTGGTTGGTCAAAGTGTCATTCCTTTTGGTGAATGGTATTTAGGTGAAATTACAGTACTGTTCTTCTTAATGGGTATCATTATTGCCTTCGTTTATGGCATGAGTGAAGAAGATTTCGTGAATAATTTTATTGATGGTGCTAAAGATTTACTGAGTGTTGCTCTAATCTGTGCGGTTGCTCGTGGGATCCAAGTTATTATGAATGATGGTCAAATTACTGCCACGGTTCTGCACTGGGGAGAAATGGCACTTTCAAACTTATCTTCAGGATTCTTTATTATTCTAACTTATCTCTTCTACCTACCTATGTCATTCTTAATTCCTTCAACATCTGGGCTAGCTGCAGCAACTGTAGGGATTATGGCACCTCTTGGTGATTTCGCTGGCGTTGCTCAAAGCTTAGTCATTACAGCTTACCAATCAGCTGCAGGAATCGTTAACTTAATTACACCAACTTCAGGAGTAGTTATGGCAGCGCTTGCGATTGCAGGAATTGAAATTACTACATGGTGGAAATTTATGTGGAAGTTAATCTTAATGCTTGCAGCAGCTTCGCTCATTATCTTAGTCCTCTTTGCAATTTTCTAGAGAATAGAAGGGAAGAAGCCGTATGGAATATGAATTAACCGCAAGTGTTCAGAAAGAAGCTCTACGAAGTTTAGATCAGTGGATTAGCGTTCCATCTGTACTTGATGAAGACTCTGTGCATACACCTTTTGGCGATAACATTCAGCACGCCTTGGAAGTAGCGATGGAAACCTGTCAATCACTGGGGATGCAAACACATATTGACGAAAAAGGTTATTATGCATACGCAGAAATCGGTTCGGGAGAGAAACTATTAGCTATCTTATGTCATTTAGATGTTGTTCCTACTGGAGATGAAACTGCTTGGCATTTTCCACCATTTGAACTAAATCTTGCAGATGGAAAATTATATGGGAGAGGAACGCAAGACGACAAGGGGCCAAGTGTGGCAGCTCTGTACGGACTAAAATCGCTATTAGATCGCGGAGAAAAATTGAATAAGCGTGTTCGTTTTATCTTCGGAGCAGATGAAGAGACCTTATGGCGCTGTATGGAGCGTTACAATGCTAATGAAGAACAAGCTGATTATGGCTTTGCACCAGATTCAGCCTTCCCTTTAACTTTTGCTGAGAAAGGCTTACTACAACTCTACTTATATGGTCCAGGCAGTGTTGCGATCAGTCTTGATGTGCAACATGCTTTAAATGTGGTGCCAGATCAAGCGAAGTATCAAGGTAAAGATTTAGATGCAATTAAAGCTTCACTCGAGGAAATAGGAGCCAACTATGAGGAAAATGGCAATGGAGTAACTGTCATCGGCAAATCTATCCATGCTAAAGATGCACCTCAAGGGACCAATGCTTTAGTTCAATTAGCTAAAGCTCTTAATGAAAGTAATCAACATCCAATGCTTGAATTTATTAGTAAACATTTTACTAAGGCAAATGGTGAAGATCTATTTGGTGAAGTTGAAGATGAGATGAGCGGGGGGCTCACTTGTAATCTTGCCCAATTAAGTATTGATTCTAAGCAATCAAAATTAGGGATTGATATGCGGATTCCTGTAACAGCAAACAAGGAGGCCCTGGTGGCAGAACTGGAAAAGGTCGCGAGCGAATATGAGCTTCGCTATGAAGAATTCGATTACTTAGCTTCTTTATATGTACCAGAAGATAGCGATCTTGTTCAAACTCTTCTAAAGGTATATCGCGAGTTAACGGGTGACGATTCCAAACCCATGAGTTCTGGCGGCGCTACATTTGCTCGTACGATGCCCAACTGTGTGGCTTATGGTGCCTGTTTACCTGGTGTTCCTATGACTGAACACCAGATCAACGAAGCCATGCCATTAAAGAATTTTTATGATGCAATGGAAATTTATGCGCAAGCTATTCGCGCACTAGCAGTCGACTAAATCTAGAAAGGAAGATCATATGTCAAGAAAAGTTGTTGTTGCATTAGGTGGTAATGCCATCTTATCAGATGACCCAAGCGCAGAAGCACAAAAGAGTGCCTTAGAACAAACAGCAAAATATCTCGTTCAACTCATTGCTAATGGTGACGAATTGATTATCACGCACGGTAATGGGCCACAGGTAGGGAATTTGCTTTTACAACATATTGCAAGTGACTCCCCAAAAAATCCAGCCTTTCCTTTAGATAGCTTAGTAGCTATGACTGAAGGAAGCATTGGCTATTGGCTACAAAATGCTTTACAAAATGAACTACAAAAAAATAATATCGATAAATCAGTCGCGTCTGTTGTTACTCAAGTTGTAGTGGATAAAGAAGATCCAGCATTCAAAGACCCTTCGAAACCAATTGGTCCTTTCTATACCGAAGAAGAAGCAAAAGCTGAGATGGAAAAATCTGATGCTAGCTTTAAAGAAGATGCTGGACGTGGATGGCGTAAGGTTGTCGCATCTCCTAAACCTGTGCGCATCCAAGAAATTGCAGGCATTAAGAGTTTAATTGAAGCTGGACAAGTCGTTGTTGCAGCCGGTGGGGGCGGTATTCCCGTAGTTGAAACAGACAATGGCCTAGAAGGTGTAGAAGCAGTTATCGATAAGGATTTTGCTTCTCAACAATTAGCTCATGAAATTGATGCCGATCTATTCATTGTACTGACTGGTGTTGATTATGTTTACATCAACTACAACAAAGAAAACCAAGAAAAATTAGAAGAAGTTTCTATTGATCAGTTACAAACTTATATCGAAGAAGATCAATTTGCACCGGGGTCAATGTTGCCTAAGATTGAGGCAACCATGGCATTTGTTGATGGACATGAAGAACGTAAGTCGGTGATTACCTCCTTAGAAAACCTAGGAGAATTAATCAAGTCTGGCGCAGGAACTACCATTAAAAATTAAAAAGGGCCTTGTAATTTCTCTTAGACTATGGTAATGTAGTCTATAATTATGATATATAAAAATAATATCAAGAGAGTAAATAAGTGGATGAAGTACAGCGATTTGGGATGATGAGAGCCAAAATTCTAAACTTATTGAACCGCACTTGATTTCTGATAAAGTGAAACTAGCAATAGCTTTATCCGGTCTCAATCCGTTAACATTGACTAAAGGGATAATTTAATTATCTAAATTAGAGTGGTACCGTGTTATTGAAAGACACCTCTAGGACTTTTCCTGGGGGTGTCTTTTATTTATAAATTAATGGAGGTAAAAATATGAATGAAAAACAGAAAATTGTTGATTTAATCTATTCTAGTGTAGAAGAGCATTTAAATAAAGAAGAAATCATGGATTTGATTGAAGTTCCTGCTAATCCAGAATTTGGCGATTATGCTTTCCCAACCTTTCAACTCGCAAAAGCTTATAGAAAAGCGCCACAAAAAATTGCTGAGGAGATAACAGAAAGTCTGGAAAATCAAGAAGAGTTTACAGAGATTACAGCAGTCGGTCCATATATTAATTTTAAATCAAATCGTGAGCTAGTTTCTCAACATGTGCTTTCAAATGTTTTAGAGCAAGGCAGCGATTATGGGAGCACTGATATTGGCAAGGGCGGCAATATTACTATTGATATGTCATCACCTAATATTGCCAAGCCAATGTCAATGGGTCACTTGCGCTCGACCGTTATCGGGAATGCAATTGCTCTTATACTTGACAAATTGAATTATAATTCCATTCGAATCAACCACTTAGGTGACTGGGGAACTCAGTTTGGTAAATTGATTGTAGCTTACCGTAAATGGGGAGACGAAGAAACCGTTCGCCAAGATCCTGTGAATGAACTAGTGAAACTCTATGTTGAATTCCATGAACGCGCTGAAGAGGATCCGTCATTAGATGAAGAAGGCCGTGCAGCTTTCAAAGCCTTAGAAGATGGTGATGAAGAGGTTGTCGCCCTATGGAATTGGTTTAAAGATGAATCAATTAAAGCTTTCCAAAAGGTTTATGATCTCTTAAATGTTCATTTCGATTATTATACTGGCGAATCTTTTTACAATGATAAGATGCAACCGATTATTGATGAATTAGAAGACAAAGGGATTAGCGAGATTGAGCAAGGAGCGACAATTGTTCGTCTAGATGATGTCGACCTCCCACCAGCCTTGATCAAGAAATCTGATGGGGCAACACTTTACCTTACACGGGACTTGGCAACTGCCTATTACCGTAAAGCAACCTTTGATTTTGTGGAGAGCCTCTATATCGTTGGTAACGAGCAAACCAACCACTTTAACCAATTGAAAGCTGTATTGAAAAAATTGGGTAAAGACTGGTCTGATGATATGCATCATATTCCATTTGGTTTGATCACTTTAAATGGGAAAAAATTATCAACACGTAAGGGTAAGATTGTCTTACTCGAAGATGTGCTAAATGAAGCCACTAAATTAGCTTATGAGCAAATTGAAACGAAGAACCCCGACCTTCCGAATAAAGAAGAAGTGGCTGCACAAGTCGGCCCAGGTGCTGTTATCTTCCATGATTTGAAGAATGAACGCTTGCATAATTTTGATTTTAATTTACAAGAAGTAGTTCAATTTGAAGGGGAGACAGGTCCCTATGTTCAATACGCTCATGCTCGTATTCAAACAATTCTCGAAAAATATGGTAAAGAGGTAGAAGCTAACCCTGATCATGTACTGACGGATGACTATAGCTGGCAAATCGTTAAACTATTGGAGCAATATCCTAAGGTAATTATTCGAGCAGCTAAACAATATGAACCCTCAGTTGTATCGAAATATTTAATTTCTTTAGCTCAAGCCTTTAATAAATATTATGGGAATACACGTATTCTAGAAGATGATGACCAACTAGAAGCAAGAATCGCACTGATTTCTGCAGTTGCTATTGTCTTGAAAGATGGTCTAGGTTTACTAGGTATTGCAGCTCCTAATAAGATGTAATTCTGCGATAAGCTGACGCACTCTCTCAGGCAAATCAATTTTGTCTGAGAGTTTTTTATTCAATAAAAATACGCATTATAGTCTTACATTAATGTCAGGCGTGAATCTCTACTTGGGATGTGGTAATATAGACTTATGCTATGGATAGTCAATCGATATGTTATTTATTGAATAAAGATACAATTTAGGTTAAAAAGCAAAATGAATTTAATTTCTTCTATAATAATGTGTACCAGGGGAGTGACCTAAGTGTGAACCGAGATTTTGAATATTATATGGAAAATTTATCAGATGAAGAATTTTTCTCGCGTTTTACAGAAGATGAAATGATGAAAATAAAGAGTCATTCAATCATTCATCAATTTGGAAAAGGGCAGATTCTTTTCTTTCAAGAAGACTATAAAAATTATTGTTACTACTTGTTGAAAGGCTTAATTCGTTTGGAGAAGACAGACGAAACAGGAGACTTTCAATATATTGATTATGTGACAGCACATTCCTTCTTACTCTATGGTGAGTTCTTAAACCCAGATAATATGAACAAATATACTGGATTTGCTGCAACAGAAATCATCTTATTAATGATTCCACGTGATCTTCTGGAGAAGATTACGATGCAGAATAATGAGCAAATGATATATATGTATCAAATGATCGCCGAAGTACTCGTATTTCCTGAGCGGCGGATTCAAATGACCACTATCTCCAGTGCTAAACAGCGAGTGATTCAGACGCTTGCCATTTGGATGTACGATCTGGGGCAGCGTATGGGAGATAATATTGTAATCGATTATCCATTAACGATTGGTGAACTTGCAACGGTTTCCGGGACGACGCGAGAAACGGCAGGTCGTGTCGTTAAGCAGTTAACTAAAGAGGATCGGATTGATTTTACACGTCAAGAAATCATCTACCTTGATTTAGACTACTTCAATGAATTGTTGTGGTAAGGTCTTGTGAGTATACTATACCAAGTTCTCTTTCAGAAGATTTAGATCGATTGCTCTAGAATAAAAAATTGGCAAGCTTATTGTGTCATTTAAGCTTGCCAATTTTTTATTATAAGCTTTCTAGTGGATAGTTGGTGGTCATCTTAAAGGCGAGAGTTCATTAACTAAGTAATAAAAAAGGATATTGTAACCTACGCCCACAAAGACAAGGACGAAAGTAGAACGTAGGTATACAATATCCCCTATAATCAGTATAGGATAAAACTTTTAAAAATGCTAGGATAGTCTACAAAATTTAATCGATTTTTCAGGATGATATATGAGATGGTCAGCATATTTCTAAGCTAGTATTCACTATTTGGGAGATGATTCAGAATCAGTGAGGATAAGATCAATTGTTTTTTTACGATCAGGGATTAGAAAATAAATTTTTCCAGGTAAATTATAGTGTTTTGGAATATGAAGAGGACTTAGCTTGGTATATATGAAGCTAGTTTTATTATCTTCTAAAATTATATTATAAAGTATAACCGTAATAAATCTGCCCAATTTTGGTAGCAGATAGAGTATCGAATATAAGAAGAGGATAAAGTAAAAATGGTTGAGCACCATATTTTCATTAAACTGATAAGGAACTCTTACTTGGTAAGTTTTGCCTTCTGATTCTAAGGTCAAAATAGAATAGTTTATGTCACTTGGATCTGAACGTTTATTGATTAGTTTAGTTGGCGTAGGCTCTATAAGAATTGTTGACTGATCAACGACTTGTTCAGTTCTATTGCTTAAAATAAAGAAATTTAATTTTGAGTAATCATTTAGTTCATAATTTCCAAATTCTAGAGCTAATAAAAAATATGGAATGGTTACTGCAGAAATGACTATTTTTTCTAGCTTTGAAAGTGTGTAAAAACGTGGTGCTATTGTCTTTACTAGGTTGCCTGGCGCATTTTCAATAAAGAAGAGATAGATAATCCAAATAAAGCAATTTGTACATAAGAATATTAATAAATGGGACGTATTATACATGAATATGAACATAATACCAAAGCCAAAAATCACAAGTATAATAGCGAAATTAATCAATAAATTAATGTTGTTTTTTAAGCTCTGAATGTTCAGTTCAAAATTTTTACATTTAAATCCTAGGCCTCTGATTCTCCAGAAATAAAAATAATTTATATATGTGAATAGGACTAGTGCGTATATCAATATAATTTGCCCCATACTTTGCTCGTTAGGTAATTTCGAGTGAATCAAGCTACTTCCATATAAGATAAATATAATCAAAATAAATGCAGATTCAATAATATGTATAATTGCTTTATTACGTCGTCTTCTTCATGATTATCTATATGGCCGTTGTTCTTATCCAAAATAATTACTCCTTTTTAATTAATTATAAAATAAATAGTATAATAAGTCTTTTACAAAAATAGAGAAAGAATTACGGATGCCATGATCTGTTAAAGAAGATGAAAAAGTCGCTTGCTTCTCTTATCATTTGGAGTTGGATAAGGCAAGGCAGCTACTTTATTATTGTAACTGATATAATATGTCACTAATATAGTAGAAACTAGTTTTAAAGGGCGAGTATAGAGTGCACGTAAAGATAAATATTCCCTATTACCTAGGGGTCAGGAATGGAATTCTGACCCTAGACTTTAGCTATATCCTGCTGTTCAGGAGTACTGTTATACCGTTTGAGAGTGATCGGTTTTCTAAGATATTTTATATGTTAAAGTATATTTAAACATAATAAAATAGATTGGAGAAATTGATATGAAGAAATCAATAAAGTATCTTGGCTTAAGCGTGTTGACCCTATCCATGCTGGCTGCTTGTTCGAATACTGAGGAAGGTGCGAGTCAAGGACAAGGTGATGATCAAGCTGGTGGACAGGAATTAGTGACCAATTCAAAGTCTGACCAGAAGGAAGTAACAGAGGATGATGTTGACAAGATTAAAGAACAAATTGAGCTATCAGATCTTAAAATTGAAGAATCTAAACGGAACCCAGATGACTATCGGGTGCAGCCAAATGGTTCACTATGGGATACGTCATTCACTGTGACGAACAATAGTGATTTTACCGTGAGTTTCCCAGTCGAATTCTATACGACACGGGGGGTTGAAGATGAATATGGAGAAATTACTTCAGAACAGACGAATGAAGCAGGTTTCGGACAAAGCTTCGAAGAGCTGGAAACTGGAAATATTCTTGACAAGGGCTATGTTGCTTACCTTGAGCCTGGCGAAAGTCGAACTTATCAAGGTTATATGACAACTGGCGAAAATGAGGAAATTCATCAAGCAGTTGAAATGGGAGATATGTTCTATACGAATGTAGAGGATGCTGAAGATGGGAAGGTTCCTCATGTTGCGACGACTGATGAAATTAGCTATGAGTTATTTAAGGAGAGACCTGATGATGTAGTCATTAGTTTAAAAGCCAAAAATAACTTAGGCCAATATATTAAATCCGCTGACTTTTATTTCAAAGATAAGAAACAATCAGGGGACTCCCTGGTAATGTATGATGTTAGTCATCTAAAACCTAATGGGGAAGCTACATCTGAATTTGTTTGGGCTGGGGAGCCTGAAAACTTACAAAGTACTGGTTATGTTCTGTACTATGTCGACACAGCTAAACGCGACGAAAATAAATAAAACATTCTATCCATTTTAATACAAGAAAATCCAACGCAGAGCTTCACTGAAGGCCATGCGTTGGATTTTTTCTTAATTATGGTGTTGCTAGATCCTGCTCAAGCAACCAACCCAGGTAGACCCCTGGACTGGCCAAGAGATAGGCTTTCCGACTGCGGCTCTGCTTGACGGCCTTCTCACCAACTACCTTATAGGTCTTACCGAGTACCTTGGGATGGATGCGCTCGCCAGTCTGCCAGTGGCTGGCGTGCTTGGCGATGGTGATCTCTCGAGCGTCACGCAACTTGACTAATTCATTGACAGCCTGCTGGACGGTCGATGGATTGTGGCCAGCATTCCGGAGGCGGTATACTCTATCAGCCCCGTTGCCCCACTTGGCGTCTAGAACTTCTTTAGCGAGCTGGTAGTCCTTGTCAGTAGGCTTAACACTCGAACTATAGCGTGGCCTAGCATAGCCCTTGATTCGCCAGTCATTCCACCTGAAGCGATTGCGGCGGACCATGTTCCCCGAATTGCCTTCAATCGTAGTGACTTGACCTCCAGAAACGTTCTCCACAAAACCGATATGGTCCGCAAAACCGGCCCCGTCCCAATCAAAAGTAATGATATCGCCTGGCTTGGGGTAGACCCGACCTAACCAGATCCCGAGCTGGGTGAAGCGATGGATGTGTCGCTGGACGCCGCACTCCCGGCCGATGAGGGAACCCGCTCCCACTTCATCACTGACCGCCGTCACAAAGGCATCGCACCAGTCGTCGGCATAGGTCATGGTGTAGCCTACTGGACGGGGAAGAACCGCATTGTAGCGGTCGATCAGTGCCTTGTGTGCACCCGACCACTGGCGAACACCCAGATACTTGCGGGCACCATTAAGAATATCTTGGGCGCTGACCATTCCCGTCACCTCCCCCATAATAATGCTGGCTTGAAATCTGTAGGATGGTCCCCAAGAAGGCCGTGCCCAGGTTGATTAGCGTTATCCAGACATCAACAGCCTCCCAGTAGAGGACCTCACCAACCCCTTTTATTAAGACGGCTAGGGCGGGCAGGAAGATCAAGACCAACCACTTGGCCTTGTCGTAAGAATCATTATCTAAGAACATGTGACAACCTCCATTTCTTTGAGTCTTTCTTGAAACTTCTGAATGGCTTCTTGGTGGACCTTGATCTGGTAGCTGTGGACACCAACTTCCTGGGCGAGTTCCTGACGAGCTTCCAGCTGCCGGTCCAGCGTCTCCTGAATACTATCGATCCGAGTGATGAGGTCATGGATGGCGGTAATCAGCCGAACCAAGCGCCGAATCAGCGTGACCAAGGTTAAGACCGCCCCTGCTAGACTTCCGATTTCGATAAGGGTCATCGCTCTTTCCTTTCTATAAAAATAGCCCCGCTGATCGTACAGCGAGGCCAGACTCGAGGAACTTAGGCTTGGGCGTCAGCTTCCCCAGCGACGTAGAGCTCATCCACCTGGCGGGTCACATAGCGGGCGGATACGGCCTCGTCATAGACCAGGGTGCCCTCAGGTGTCACAAAGGCGTCTGCCCCAGCGATGGCTTCGATAGCCGCTTGGGCTTCTTCCGCACTGACATCCAGACGCGGCTTGGCAACGGTGATGCGGGTGGATTTTCCTAAACTGTTCTTGAAGTTGAGTTCAAGATTTTGCGTGATTTCTGGCATGCTATATTCCTCCTTCTAAGCTCTTAGGCAAACACATTGGTAACGACTTCGGCAACGGCGAAGATGTCGTAGGCGGACAGGCTGGCGTAGGCGTCTTTGACAGCGGTGGCCTCTTCCGTGGTCACGCCTTCCTTCAAGTTGTTGATATGGATCTTCTTGTCTTTACCTGACTCCTGGTCAAAGCCGATGAGCTGCAGGCGGGCGCTTTCGAATACTTTCATTTTTGTTTCCTCCTTTTTTCTGATGTCATGCATGACACCCTAAGAACGAGAATCGGGCGAAGGATGTCAAGGGCGGAGGATGTCGGCTAGGGGGAGGAGCTTCTCCCGCAGGCGCTTGACCCGGCAGTGGACGGATTGGCGAGAGACGCCGTCAGTTTCTGCGATACTGGCGAGGGAGTGGCCGGCCTGGAGCTGGCGGACAGTCTGGAATTCCTTGGCAGTGAGGATGGTCTTAGCCTGGGAGAGGAAGACCTGGACAGCCAGTGAATGTTGGCGCGGCGCCTCGTCTCGGAGGTAGTGGAGGCCTTCTAAGGAGCTTGTGTCCTGGGGCTTGCGGCGGAGGAGGTCCAGGCAGTACCAGGACAGGGCGCGTTTGAGATAGGCCGTGAAGCGGAAGCGGTCCTGGTCGAGCAGGTCACCGTCAAAAGATGCCGCCACCTTGAGCGCCTTGAGCCGGAGTTCCTGGAGCAGGTCGTCGTAGTCCGCGTGGTGGGGCGCAATGGAGAAGTTGGCGAGCACATGGTGGAAAAGGGGCGTGAACTGGTTGAGAATGGCGGTTGAATTGGTCATGGGGGCTCCTTTCTTGGGTCGGTCAAATTGTAAAAAGTGATGGACTGCTGAGCATGCGTTTCGCTGTTGAAGTTGGTCCTTGAAAAGCCATGGCACCGGTTCGGGCCAAGGTCCCTCACCTAGCAAGCTTCAAAGTTAGAGTGCGACAAAAGTCGGTTAAGCCTGAACCACTGGAGCAAAATCTAGAAGAGCCTTGCTAAAGGCTCGCCTAGATTTTGTGAAGTGGAGTCAGGGTTGACTTTTGGAGCAGGTTTGGGCTAGTAACGGCTAACGCCGACTATCCCTAATTCACATCGCTTGCTTTTTCATGGCTAAGGACCAACTTCAACGCTCCACTCCTGCTCAGAATGGCACTGCCTGATAACAATTTGACCTAGTCACTCAATGGAAAAAACAATGCTATTAAACTCTAACTCTATGATAAGGTCCCTCGCTGGTTTTTGCATTAGGTCTTTTTGTGCAAAAATGCGTCGAAAGTGAGCATAAGGGTGTGAAGGCGCAAGGGCAAGCCCCACTTGAGGAACTTGATTGTGTGTTAGATCCCATTAAGCCACACTCGGAGGGCCAGACTGTGTGCTGGACTTTGGCAACCCTCACTGTCACTTCCTGAGTGTGGCTTGCTGTCGACAAAGCCCCACTCGAAGTCCTCGACTGTGTCTTGGACCAACTCCAATCGCTCAGTATTCCACCGGATCCCGATTTGCATTCACTCTCCTCGAAAACAATTAGCGGCTTCCGATTTGCCTGCAGGATCTCTGAAGACAATTAGCAGCTTCCGATTTGCACATAGGGTCTTCGAAGGCAAATAGCACTTCCCTATGTGCACGCAGGCCTTCCAAAAGCAATTCGCCTCCCCGGATTTTGACCTGTAAAAATTTCCAAATAAAAACAGGTTATCCTGCCGATAACCTGCGCAATATATAATATCTATGTTTCATCAAGGAGACGGCTCTAGCCGAGTGACGGTCGAAAGTCTGTCGATGTATCCAAAGCCAGTTCCTTGGCGTAGGCGTAGATGGTCTCTGGGAAGCTGAGATCAAAGACCGCTTCCGACATGGCCCACAAGGCATAGAGTAAGTGGTTGAGGGGGTGGTAGATCAGGCCTTCGTTGCGGAGCCCCTTGACCAGGAGTCCGAGCTCGCGACTGACCGAGAGCTCCTCCACATAGCGGTAGGAGAGCTCGAGCTTGATTTGAGTCATACGAGACAAGGTGTAGAGCTGGACGAAGGCTTCCCCAATCCGCTTCTCGATAAGGGGGAGGTAGGTCGCCGTCTCCAGGTCATGGAAACATTCCACCAGGCCGAGCGCGAGTTCACTCGTCGTAGGATAGTCCGCCAGAATAATTTCTTCAAGATTTTCGATTTGCGTGATGGTTTGAGCCAAAAGTAAGCGTTCGATAAATTTTTCGCTGTCCACCAAGAAAAGATCTTCAATCATGTGGGGCCTCCTTGTTTTAATTAATTGAATTAATTGGTAACTCCGTATTTAATAGACTCCGTATTTAGTAACTCCGTAGTTAGTAACTAAGTACTTAGTAGCTTGCGATTCTCTACTGACTAGCTTTTCTACTTGTTGAAAATCAAGAAGTAGAGAATCTAGTGACTAGCTTTTCAAGATCAAGACCGACTCGCATTTACTGACCCAAACGGTAGAGGGGCCTTTCGAAGACGACGGTCTCCCAGTACTTAATCCGGCGGCCGGACCGATCGCGAATCGGATTACGTTCAATGTAACCCTGTTGAACCAGCTCTGCCCAGCCCTTGCGAAAAGAACTCGCCCCATCTGTGGTATGGGTTTCGATTTCCTTAAGCTTGATCACCCAATCGTCCGGCAGGGTGAGGAGGTAGGCGAGGATTCCCTTAGCCTTCCAAGAGAGGTCCGAGCGCCGGAGGAAGTCATTGTCCATAACCGTATAATTCTTGACCTTCTCAATCCGCACATAAGAAGTCTGGGGGCTGGGGCATATATGTTTAATCATCGAATGGTCTCCTTTGACTATAGGCTTTGCGTAAATTTTGAATCATTGCGGTCAGGTCGCACTTAGAGCACGTGCTCGCCCCGGCGACTGGTGATGGTGACAACCAGGTCCTCGGCATCTCCCAGGTAGATATAGTCCTTGTCCATCTGGTAGAGATAGCACATTGCTTCAAGAATGTGACAGGGCATTTGGCTGCTGTCCCGCTCATAACGGCGCAAGGTCTGGACGTGGATGCCACAATAATCAGCAACACTCTCTGCAGAAAGCCCGCTATTCACCCGGCAGGCCTTAATGGAAAATTTCATACGACTAAAAACCTCCATCTGATCATAAATTAATATTCAATTGTCAAAATAACAGAAAAATAATGCAAAAATGTTACACAAGTGAGGCCTCAAAATAAATATATCAAACCAGAAATTATTTTCAAGTCATAATAGGGGCAATGTATAAAAAATATAATTTGTGCTCACTTTTTGAGCATGGGGTGTTATTTAGGGGGAGGGACTCCAGTATCGTGTAATAGCTTAGTGAATGAACAATTTATGCTTTAAAACATATGCCTAGCATTCAAAAAATGATGCTTATCGTACGGTTTAGGAGTGTATTTCACTAGTTTGGGAGTCAAAAAGATACAAAGGCTTACAAAAGTGAAGAAAAAGTGAAGATATAGTTGCATTTCTATCAGTAATGTATTACACTACAAAATATACATAAAATTGGTTTAACTGATATTATGGATTCCCCTTCGGACTGAAATCAGCAATATTAGTCATTCAAGATCTTATTCATAGTATAATTTATGAATTAATTATGAATTATTTTATGATTTAGTGTGACTAATGTGTTGGTTTACGTTATAATAGGGGTGTGTAGGGAGAGGAAGAATTCAGCTTTGAATTTCAACTCTACATGATGTAGTTGTTACTAAGCATTTTGACTAAGGTCAAGGAGGAATTATCTATGAAAGACTTGAAAAAAGTTTTATTAACATCAGTTGCTACTACTGCAGCTGCCGGTGCCTTCTTCGCAGCTAACGCTAACGTTGCACAAGCAGCAGGATTAACTCTTGAAGAAGCTCCATTTGGCGCTGGTGGAATTGGCACACGTTTTGAAGAATTCCATAAAGAAGAAGCTCCTAAGGAAGAAACTAAGAAAGAAGAAACTCCTAAGGAAGAAACTAAAAAAGAAGAAAAAGTTGAAATTCCAGCAGATGAAAAAGCTCCATTAAGCAAAGAAGAAGCTCCATTTGCAGGAAAAGAAACTAAGAAACCAGAATTTAATTCAGCAGAAGCACCCTTCGCTGGCCGTACTCAAGGTGAAGAATTCACTAATGCAGAAGCACCATTTAAGAACCGTCAAGAAGGTACTGAATTAAACTCTGCAGAAGATCCATTTGGCGCTACTAAAGTAAACAAAGAAGCACCAACTACTTCATATGAAAACGTACCACACTACTTCGATACCTTACAAGATGCTTTAGGCGCTTATCCTAACGCTAAACCAATGTATGACAACAAGACAGATAAGTATGTTGTTTACTCAGACAAGGGTCAATTAGTTAAATATGAATTCAAATCTGTTGAAGAAGCAGCAGATGCCTTCCCTAATTTAGATCCGCTTGCTGAAAACGGTAAATACTATGTATATACTGACCAAGCACCTAAGTTAAAATATGTGTTCGATACTCGTGAAGAAGCATTCAACGCTTTTCAAGATATCGCACCAATGTTCGAAAACGGCAAATATGTTGTTTACACACAAGAATCACCAAAAGTTCGCTATGAGTTCAAGACTGTTGATGAAGCATTAGCTGCATTCCCAGGCTCAAACCCAATGGCTGACGGTGACATCTATGTTGTTTACACTAACATGAAACCTGTAGCTGGTACTGTTGCTGAAATCGTTCCAGGTAAAGTTGTTAAACCAACTGCATTAAATCCTGAAACTGGCAAGCCTTTAAACCAAGCTGCTGCAGCTCAACAAGATCCTAAGGCTGAAGGTGAAAAACCAGCAGACCAAAAAGATTCTAAAGTAGAAGGCCAAAAAGCTGGCGACAAGAAAGCTGCAGACAAAGTTGCTGCAGATAAGAAAGTAGCTGCTAAGAAAGCTGACGCAGTTAAAGCTAACAATAAGAAAGAAGCTGCTAAGAAAGCTAAATCTACCTTACCTAAGACTGGTGCGGTAGCTTCTGCAGCTCCTGCTGTATTAGGTTTAGCACTAGCTTCTGTTGGTACTGCATTCGCATTCGGTAAGAAGAAAGAAGATAAATAAGTTTCTTTCTAAAATTGAATAAGAAGCGAAACCACCCTAGCATTAGCATTATATGATCGAACGAGATAGGCAATTGCTACGGTAATTGCCTTTTTTCTCTTTTGCTGTTAAAATATAGACCGAGCTAGGTACTGGCAAGCCATATTTTCGGTCTTGCCGAAAAAATTAAAAGGAGGATGTCTATAATGAACTTCAAAAAAGTTTTATTAGGCTCTATTGCGACTACCGCTGCTGCGGGGACACTTTTTGCAAGTCAATTACAAGTTGCAGAAGCTGCAGCTTATGAAACACCAGTTGATGAAAATGGTAATGTTATTCTTGGAGGGGCTCCTGATGTTAACCCAGCTGATAAATCAGCAACACCAGGCGGATCCAACCAATTTGAATTATCATTAGATGAAAACGGTGTACCTACAACTGTTTCAAATAATCAAGAAGCTAAGCCTAAATCTGTTCAAGATCTTAAAGAACAAAATTTAAACGAAGGCTTTAAGACAAAAACAGAAGCAGAAGAAGCTGCTAAGAAAGTCCTTAAAGAAGATAAAGTGAACAAATCATTCACTGTTTCTCAAGGTGCAAATAGTAACTATTACTTCTCATTAAGCCCAAATGAACCTGCTAAGAAAGCGGACACTAAAGACAACCAAGCAAGTGTTGAAGCATTAAAAGAACAAAATGCAGGTGAAGGCTTCGCAACTAAGGCAGAAGCAGAAGAAGCTGCCAAGAAAGTTCTTGCAGAAGATGAAGTAAACAAATCATTCACTGTTTCTCAAGGGGCAAATAGTAATTACTATTTCGTCTTAAGCCCAAATGAAGCAGAAGCAGCAGATACTGAAAAATCAGAAGTAACTGTTGAAGATCTTAAAGAACAAAATGCAGGTGAAGGCTTTGCAACTAAGGCAGAAGCAGAAGAAGCTGCCAAGAAAGTTCTTGCAGAAGATAAAGTAAACAAATCATTCACTGTTTCTCAAGGAGCAAATAGTAATTACTATTTCTTATTAAGCCCAAATGAAGCAGAAAAAGCTGGCCAAGAAGATAAGAAAGACAGCCAATCCGAAGATAAAAAAGATACCAAATCTGAAACTGTTAAAGAACTTGAAGAGCAAAACTTAAACGACGGCTTTAAGACAAAAGAAGAAGCAGAAGAAGCTGCTAAGAAAGTTCTTGCAGAAGATAAGATTAATAAGTCTTTCACTGTTTCTCAAGGGGCAAATGATAATTACTATTACTTATTAAGCCCAAATGAAGCAGAAAAAGCTGGTCAAGAAGATAAGAAAGATAACAAATCTGAAGATAAGAAGGGTAATAAGTCCGAAGATAACAAATCTGGCGACAAGAAAAATACCAAAGGCGAAGACAAAGACAAAAAATCAGATAAAGAAGTTGCAGCTGATAAGAAAGTAGCGGCTAAGAAATCTGACGCCGTTAAAGCTAACGGTAAGAAAGAAGCGGCTAAAAAAGCAAAAACTACTTTACCTAAGACTGGTGCCGTAGCTTCTGCAGCTCCTGCTGTATTAGGCTTGGCTTTAGCTTCAGTTGGTACTGCCTTCGCATTCGGTAAGAAGAAAGAAGACAAATAAGTCTCTCCCTTTTAAGTCGAATGGCACTTAGCTAAATATGATCGAACGAGATAGGCAAGAGCTCAGGCTCTTGCCTTTTTGTGCAGCTATAAAGAAAAAAATGACAAGTGGATAAATAGTGTCAAATCAGGCTTTCCGGCAAATGTGAATTTTCTAAGAAGATTTTTCTTTTGCTGAGAATAGACAATGGGGTATGATTTGAGTTAGGTATAGACGGGCTTTTTTCCGATTTTACCGAATAAAAATTTTATCTTTCGAGAGGATGTCGAACTATGAACTTCAAAAAAGTTTTATTAACATCAGTCGCTACTACCGCTGCCGCAGGGGCATTATTTGCAACTAGCTTACAAGTTGCTGAAGCTGCTCCAGCTTACACTGCTCCAGTTGACAAAGACGGTAACATCATTCTTGGTGGCAACGCAGACGTTAACCCAGTAGATACTAACGCTGACAAGCCAGCAGATACTCCTGCAGACAAACCAGCAGATAAACCTGCTGCAACTCCTGATGCTTCAAACCAATTCAAAAAATCTGTAGACGCTGATGGCGTTCCTACAAGTGTATCTGGTAAACCAGCTGTAGAACAAAAAGAAGAAGTTAAAGCTGAAGATCCTAACTATTCACCATACGAATATGAAGCAGAAACTAAAGAAAAAGCTATCGAAATTGGTCAAGCAATGTTAGACCGTTCTAAATTAGAAGGTACTGCATTAGCACAAGTTAACAACCATGTTGATGCTGTTCAAACTGCTTCAGGTAAATGGACCCCAACTTTCAGCTTCGTAGAAAAAGCTGCTAAAGAAGACAAAAAAGCAGAAGCTAAGAAAGAAGATAAGAAAGCAGATCCTAAGAAGGACGTTAAAGTAGAAGATAAAAAAGCTGCCGACAAGAAAGCTGCTGGCGCCAAAGCTGACGCTAAGAAAGCCGCTGACAAGAAAGTAGCTGCTAAGAAAGCTGACGCTGTTAAGGCTAACGGTAAGAAAGAAGCAGCTAAGAAAGCTAAATCTACCTTACCTAAGACTGGTGCCGTAGCTTCTGCAGCTCCTGCTGTATTAGGCTTAGCCTTAGCTTCAGTTGGTACTGCTTTCGCATTCGGTAAGAAGAAAGAAGACAAATAAGTCTTTCCCTTTTAAATTGAATGACACCTAGTTAAATATGATCGAATGAGATAGGCAAGGGCTTGGGCTCTTGCCTTTTTTTGTGGCTTTAGGTGGAAAAGGGGGAGTTGGGGCTCGGCGCCGGTAGCGATAGGCTCTGTTTGCAAGCTAGCACTAGTCATTTTTTCTAATCGATAGAAAAAAATTAGCTAAGTGTGTTGACAAGTATATTATGATATACTAATATACTAATATGCCCAGGAAGGAGAAAGCAAATGGAAGTAAAAACTGATGCCCATAAGGCTTATATGATCCAGAAAGCTCAATTAATCAAGGCTATGGCACATCCCATACGCTTGTGTGTCTTGGATGAGTTGATCCAGAATGGTGAGAAGAATGTTAGTCAGATCAATGATTGCATGGGGGTTAGCCAGTCTAATCTCTCTCAACATTTGTCTAAATTAAGAGACCTTGGAATTGTTGAGTCAACGAAGCTGGGCAACCAAATTTATTACCGTTGTGAACGGGAAGATGTTATTGCAATCGTGAATGTGATTATGAGAGGTGAAAGATAAGTATGAAAATTATTGTAGTTGGTGGTGTTGCGGGTGGCGCAACAGCTATTGCTAGATTGAGACGTTTAGATGAGAATGCGGAGATTATTCTCTTAGAGAAGGGCAAGTATGTGAGCTTTGCGAATTGCGGTCTGCCATATTATATTGGCGGTGCCATTGCCCAGCGCGATGCTTTATTCGTCTCCAGCAAGGAATCGATCGAAGAGAAGTACAACATCGATGTACGCACAGAGAATGAAGCGACCCATATTGATAAAGACCGACAAATGCTTACGATCCTTGACCATCAAACAGGGGAAACTTATGAAGAATCTTATGATAAACTCTTATTATCAACAGGCTCTAATCCCTTCATTCCGCCGATTGAAGGCTTAGACCATGAGAATGTCTTCACGCTTTGGACGGTTCCGGATGTGGACAAAATTGATGCCTATATTGAGAAGGCAGCCCCCAAGCGCGCGCTGGTTGTTGGCGGTGGCTTTATCGGCCTAGAAATGGCAGAAAACCTCGTTGATCGCGGTTTAGAGGTGACTCTAGTAGAGATGGCTGACCAAGTGATGCCACCTCTCGATAAGGATATGGCTGTTCTTGTTGAGAATCATTTGAAAGAGAAAGGCATCCAGCTTGTTCTTGGCGAAGGCTTCGAAGGGCTGACTGCTGACGGCAAAGAAGCTAAGCTCCAATCAGGGCAAACGCTCGAAACGGACATGGTCCTCCTATCAATTGGCGTTCGTCCGAATAGCGAATTAGCTAAGGATGCCGGTCTCGACCTGAATGAGCGTGGCGGCATTCGTGTGGATGAATATGGTCAGACTTCAGATGCCAATATTTATGCTGTTGGGGATGCGGTTGGAGTTCGCGACTATGTCTTAGGCAATGAAAGCATGGTTCCTTTAGCTGGCCCCGCCAATAAGCAAGGCCGGTCTGTTGCTTCGAACATTTTAGGTTTAGAAGCCAAAGCTTATCCTGGCACCATGGGGACTTCCGTGGCTAAGGTCTTTGACTTAACCGTGGCTTCTGTCGGAGCGAATGAAAAGACCTTAAAGAAACAAGGCTGGACCTATGAGGAAGACTATTTCATCGCCTTAGTCCACCCTATGTCCCATGCCGGCTATTATCCTGGAGCGACCCCAATGACCCTTAAGCTTGTTTTTGCTAAGGATGGTAAGGTCTTAGGGGCTCAGGCGGTTGGTTTTGAAGGGGTCGATAAACGGATTGACACCATTGCAACCAGCATCCACTTCAAGGGGTCAGTTTATGACTTAGCTGACTTAGAATTGGCCTATGCCCCACCTTATTCTAGTGCTAAGGATCCGGTCAACTTCGCAGGTTATGTGGCAAGCAATATCTTGGAAGGTTTAACGGACCCGGTTCGTTTTGAAGAAGTGGCTGCCCATCCGGATGACTACACAGTGCTCGATGTCCGGGAAAATGTCGAACAGATAGCCGGTATGGTTGGCCAAGCCAAGTCCATGCCCCTGACCCAACTTCGGAATCGTCTAGATGAGCTTGATAAGGACAAACAGTACGCGGTCTACTGTGCGGTCGGCGTTCGTGGCTATATCTCAGAACGCATACTTAAGCAGAATGGCTTCAAGGTCCGCAATATAATTGGCGGTTATCGCACCTACCAAGACACCCAAGATGACGAGTCAGCTGATGATCAAGATCGTAAGGGAGTTTCCCAAGAAGAGGCCGCTGACCAAGCTGAGGAGGTGGTTGACCCAAAGCCAGCCGCTGACCAGCATGTAGAGGTCCTCGATGTCTGTGGTCTCTCCTGCCCTGGGCCCATTGTCCAAGTCTCTTCTAAGATGGAAGCCCTCAAAGATGGCGATATTCTCGATGTCACGGCTACTGACCCCGGCTTTGCCAAGGATATCAAGTCTTGGGCCAATAATACTGGGCACACCTTGCTTGATTCAGGCTCTTCTAAGGGCCAGTACACGGCGAAGTTGCAGAAGAATGGTGCTAAGCTAGACCCAGTAGAAACGAGCTCAGCAAGCCCAGCCAATCCTGTCAAAAAAGAGAAAACCATGATCATCTTTGACGGTGACTTGGATAAGGCGATTGCTTCCTTCATCATCGCTACAGGGGCAGCAGCTATGGGTAACCAAGTCAATATGTTCTTCACCTTCTGGGGCTTATCTATCCTGCGTAAGGAAGATGCGCCTAAGGTAGAGAAAGACTTCATGTCACGCATGTTCTCCAAGATGATGCCTTCCTCTTCTAAGAAGCTGAAACTCTCACAAATGAACTTCGGCGGCGCGGGCGCCAAGATGATCCGTGGTGTCATGGATAAGAAGGGTGTGAGTTCCCTGGAAGAGTTGATCCAGCAAGCACAAGACATGGGCGTCAAACTCACCGCCTGCCAGATGTCCATGGATGTCATGGGATTAACCAAGGAAGAATTAATCGATGGCGTAGAAGTTGGCGGTGTTGCCTCGATGTTGGAAGACAATGATAATTCCAATATGAACCTCTTTATCTAGAATCTAGAAAAAGCAGGAAGCTCAGTTGAAGAACTGGGCCTCCTGTTTTTTTGGATTGTGGGGGAGCTTTTGGTCCGGCGAGCCACAGTTTGGCGGTTTAATTGTGGATAGGGGTGTGCCAATCCCCACTTAGCGGCCAATATTGTGTGTTGGGGCTCCAGCTCTTATCTTTTTTTGTGAATTTGGGTGGAAGGAGGAGGGGTTGGGCTTTGGCAGTGGTGGTGTACTTGCAAAGGAGGGGCTTATTCGCAAGTTGGTGGCGCTCTACTTGCAAAGGGAGGTCTCATTAGCAAGTAGCCAGTGTTCTACTTGCGAACGGAGCTCTCATTAGCAAGTAGCCCCAATCCTACTTGCAAACCCAGCCTCCATTCGCAAGTTGCCCATCTAAATCTCCCTTCCCTATAAGGAAAAAGCTAGCAAGGCAGGGCCGCCTTGCTAGCTTGTTAATCAGTAGATTTTATTTTGAATGCAGTCTGCTCGAATTTTTATTGATATCTTGGAAATAATCGCACAATAAGCATAGGTCTACTAATTATCTTCGAGCAGGAGTGGAGCTCGAGTTTGATCGTTAGCCATGACCAAGCAAACGAAGCGAATTAGGGAGAGTTGGTGCAAGCCTTACTCTCCGTTTGAGTCTCGTTAGGTGAGAGACCGAGGCTCGAGCCGGTGCCATGGCTTTTTAACGATCAAACTCGAAGCGCAACGCATGCTCGCAAGCAGCATTGGATGATCATTGTTATTTCTTCAGCTCTTTAATGGTATCAATAAAGCCCTTAAAGAAGTCCTCAGAGGGTCCGTGGGCGTGGTGCCATTCGGGGTGGAATTGGACGCCGACTGCGAAGTGGTCGTCGTCTTTGGCTTCGATGGCTTCGACGACGCCGTCTGGGCTCCAGGCGGTGGCTTGGAGGGCGTCGGCGACTTTTTTGACGCCTTGGTGGTGGTAGGAGTTGACCAGGTCGCCGTCGAAGTAGGATTGGCTGATCCAGGAGTTGGCCTTGACGCGGATGCTGTGGGTGGCGATGTTGGTGGCCGACTTTTGCACGTGCTGGATGCGGACGTCGGGGTTCTCGCTCAGGTCCTGGTAGAGGGACCCGCCCAGGCTGACATTCATGAGCTGCATGCCCCGGCAGACGCCAAGGATAGGCAGTTTACGCTTCCAGGCTGAGTGGAAGACCGCCATCTCGAAGATATCCCGCTCATGGGAGATGTTCTGGAGCTTGAAGCCCGGTTCCTCGCCGTAGAGGTGGGGCGACAGGTCCTGGCCGCCCGTGAAGATGACGGCATCGACCAGGTCCAGGTAATATTCCGTTTCCGCTTTTTGGGTCAGGGGGAAGAAGATCGGCGTCCCGCCAGCCTTGATCAAGCCCTTGGGAAAGCCCTCATGTGTATAAAAAATCGGCAGGCCGGTGTAGTGCTCGTCATCACTCGTCAGCCGGTTCATTGGGATGCCAATGATAGGTTTGGACATGTGTCGTCATCCTTTCCAAATGAAAAACAGTTGTGGCTTATTATATGATTAAATGAGCGAAAATTCAAGCTAGGCCGCTTTACGCCGGGGCGTTTTTCGGTTAGAATTTGAAGGAGACTGATTGATTCAAAAGGGGGAATTTTGACATGCGAGTGATTGCAGGGGAAATGGGTGGCCAACGACTCAAGGCGGTACCGGGCAAGAACACCCGTCCGACAACGGATAAGATCAAGGAATCTATGTTCAACCGCATCGGGCCATATTTCGATGGCGGAATTGGACTGGACTTCTACGCAGGCTCGGGGGCCCTTGGTATCGAGGCCCTATCACGGGGGATCGAAAAAATCTATGCCTTCGAGAACAATCGCAAGGCCCAAGCGACCATCCGGGATAATGTTGAAACCCTCCGCCTGACCGACCGCTATGAACTCCTGCGCGGAGACAACCGGCACGGGCTCAAGAACCTGTTGGCTCGGGAAAAAGGCCTCCAGTTCGACCTGGTCCTCCTCGACCCACCCTATGAGGGTCAAAAATTACTGGAAATCCTAGAAGAATTCCAAGAGCTGGACTGCCTCGCCGACGACGCCATCATCCTCTGCGAACTGGGCAAGGAAGACGACCTGCCGGAAGTCATCGGACAATTGGAGCGCTGGCAGGATGTCACCATGGGGATCACCCGGCTGGTCACTTACCGCTATAGAGTGTAGGGTTGAAATGGATGAAAATGGATGGTGCTGATGAGCATTCGTTCCGCTTCGGTGTAAAATTAATGGGATGAACGGTGAGCATGTGTTCCGCTTCGCTGCAAAATTAATGAGCTTACCGCGTTAAGATAGTACCATTCATTGTTAATTTAATAATTGTAGAAGATAGCAAAAGGCTTGGGATCCCTATCCCAGCCTTTTTTGCTGTCAACTCGTCGAAGTTGAAAATTAGCAGGCTTGAATTTTTGGGCTTGAAGGTCCTAACTTTCAAACAAGGCTCGTGTTTAAAACTATCCATTTCCAATACGGCGAAAATGATGTAAGTAGAAATTTCCAAGCCAGCGGAAGTTTTGTTTTTTCTTCCTCTTCCAAAAGAATCCATCATTGATTTTATTGCATAATATAAATAACTTTTAGTATTCATGTGGTGAGCAGGAGTGGAGCTCGAGTTTGATAGTTAGCCATGAATAAGCAAGCGATGTGAATTAGGGATAGTCGGCGCAAGCCGTTACTAGCCCAAACCTGCTCCAAAAGTCAACCCTGACTCCACTTCACAAAATCTAGAAGAGCCTTGCTAAAGGCTCGCCTAGATTTTGCTCCAGTGGTTCAGACTTAACCGACTTTTGTCGCACTCTAACTTTGAAGCTCGCTAGGTGAGAGACCTTGGCCCGAACCGGTACTGCTATAGCCGTTGGAGCGTTAGCGACTTACGGATATAGTACAAAACGGCGAAAGCCGTTCTTGGTCCTCCAAGATTTAACGATCAAACTCGAAGCGCAACGCATGCTCACCAGCACAACTTCCATTTACAGAAAAGTTCTTTTAAAAGATTAAAATCACTTGATGAATTTTCCCCCTCCAACGTTTATATATCTATGAGGTGATTAAGATGTGGAATCGTTGGAAAGAATTATCCCTGGAAGCTATCCTGCGCGACTATGGCCGCTACCTACTAGGCGGACTGCTCGGCATTTGCCTCTTGGGCTTTTTCCTGGGGCGTTTTTTGGCAGGCAATGAGGCGGCTGAAGTGGTGGAGGAAGTGCCGGTGGCGGAATCGGTCGATCTGGAGGCGGCCCAGGCAGCTTCCATTCCGGATGAATCGAACGCGGGGAGCTCACAAACGCCTGTCGAAGAAACCCTCTACGTAGACGTCAAGGGCGCGGTCAAGGAACCCAAGCTCTACCAGGTGGAGGCGGGCATGCGGGTCTACGATGCGGTCATGCTGGCGGGCGGCTTCTTGCCCGAAGCGGACCAGGACCAGGTCAACTTCGCCCAGCGCCTGGAGGACCAGATGCTGGTCTATATCCCTAAAGAAGGGGAGGAGGTCCCGGACCACTTAAAGCTGGCGGTCCAGACAGGAGGGGGACAGTCCGGATCCAGCCAGGGGGACCAAGCTCAAACACCCGGCGACCAGGTCAACCTGAACACGGCAGACAGTGCCGAGCTCCAGACCCTGTCCGGGGTGGGGGAGAAGAAGGCGGCGGATATCATTGCCCACCGGGAGGCGAACGGCCCCTTCCAGACGGTGGACGATCTGGCCCAAGTTTCCGGCATCGGCGAGAAGACCCTGGACAAGCTCCGCCCCCACTTGACGGTGGACTAGGATGCTGGACCAGTTAAAATCCTACCATATTGTTAGCTGGGCCCTGGTTGTTTTACTGGCAGCCTGCCTGGTTCTAGCCCCCTCGCTTTGGGCCGGTGCTGGCCTGGTCATCCTGGTGCTTCGACTATTCTCTTTAAAAGAGCCCCGCTATTTTCGAAGCACTCTGGTCCTAGTAGGGGTCTGCTTGGCCTACTTTTCCTGGATACGGGCTGGTCAGGCTTCCCTCTTGGCGGTGGGGGATTTTGAAGGGACGCTGGCCATGGACCTAGCGACCCTACAGGTGGATGGGGACCAGGTCAAATTCCAGGGCGATTTGGTCTTAGAAGAGGGACAGACCGAGCGGATCCAGGCCTTTTACCGCTTGGGATCAGAAGAGGAGAAGGCGACTTTTGAGGGCTTGGACCAGGCCCTGACTTGGCAGGTCAGGGGCGAACTCAGCCGGCCCCAGCCCAACCGCAACCGCTATCTCTTCAACTACCGGGCTTATTTAGAGCGCCAGGGGATTTTTTACCTGGCTGACCTGGAAGACATGCGGCCCGTTTCCGTCCAGGGGGGCTGGCAGGCACGTCTGGCTGAGACCCAGGTCGGAGTCCGCCAAGCTCTAGCCCGGTTGGCCAATGACCAGGTCCGGGCCTATGTCCTGGCCCTCTTTTTTTAACGACAGCCAGTGGATCGACCCGGGGGCCATGGACTCCTACCAGACCATCGGCATGATCCACCTCTTTTCTCTGAGTGGTTTCCATGTGAACTTCCTACTCAAGCACTGCCGCTATGTCTACCTCCGCCTGGGCGGCCTGGTCGATTATTTTGACGGCCTGGCCCTGGTCCTCCTCCTGGTCTACGGGACGCTTTTGGCCTGGCCTTATGGGATGGTCCGGGCCATCGGAGTCTACCTCTACCAGGTCCTCTGCCGGGCTTTGGGACGCCCGCCGTCTAGCCTGGAGGGAACGGCCTGGGCCCTCATCATTTTGCTTTGGCTCAAGCCCTTTGCCCTCTTCTCCCTGGGCTTCCAGCTGTCTTTTGTCCTGGCTACGACCCTCCTTCTTTTGGATGGGGGGATACGCCGTCTGACTTCCCGACCGATTCTCCGCGAGCTGGCCCGGTCCCTGGCCTGCTCCCTGGTCAGCCTGCCCTTCCTCCTGGCCCAGAACCATGTCTTTTCCTGGATCTCGCTGGTGGTGAATTACTTCTACAGCCTCCTCTTTTCAAGTTTCCTTATACCGGTCCTCCTCATCCTCCTGGTTCTCCACGCTCTAGGTCTCGCCAATTTCTTCCTCGGCTTCCAGACGCTCCTGGGCCAGTCCCTCCATCTCCTTGAAAAAATCTCCCTGGCCCTGAGCCAATGGCAGGGGCTGACCTGGGTCACCGGTCACTTGCCAGCCTGGCTCTTCTTTCTCTATAGTCTGGCCTTGTTGGCGGTCTTTGCCAGCCTCCAAGAGGGTCGGATCAGGCGCAAGGCCGGCCTCTCTTTATTGAGCCTGCTCTTAGTCATCTACCTCTGGCCCAATCTCAAGGTCCAGGGACAGGTGTCGGCGCTGGCGATCGGTCAGGGGGACTGCCTCTTGGTCCGCCTGCCCTTTGACCAGGGCAACTACTTGATCGATGCGGGGAGCCAGCCCCAATTTTTTGACCGCGAGCCCTGGCAGGTTCGCCGGCAGACATCTACGGTGGCCAGCCGGGACATCCTGCCAGCGCTCCGGGCGGAAGGGGTCCGCCACTTGAACGGGATCTTTATCAGCCACTCTGACTATGACCACTATGGGTCCTTGGCGGAGATTTGTGAGAAGATACCGGTGGATAAGCTCTACCTACCGATTGGCCTGGCCCAGGATGAGGCGGTCTTGGCGGACTGGCAGGGTTTGACCCGGCAAGGTTGGGTCTGGCTGCGGACCGGCGACCGGCTTCGACTGGGACGCCAGGCGACTTTTGACATCATCCAGCCCGACCAGCTAGGGGAGGGGGACAATGAAGATTCCCTGGTCATCTGGGCGGAGCTCTACGGGCATTCCTTTCTTTTCACCGGAGACACAGAAGGCCAGGCAGAGGAAGCCATGGCCCAGCGTGTCCAGGGGCGGGACCTGGACTATCTCAAGGTCGCCCACCATGGCTCGGACCATTCCTCACCGGCTGACGTCTTGGCTAAATTACAGCCCCGGCATGCGGTGATTTCGGTGGGCCAGAACAACCGCTACGGCCATCCCAGCCCCCGGGTCCTGGCCGACTTGGAAACGGTGGGCAGTCAGGTCTGGCGGACGGACCAAATGGGGGGCATCCACTATATTTTTAGCTCAAAATCCGCTACAATAGAAAGGACGATCCAATTAGAAGAAGGGGAATGACGCGTGGAAATTCAAAAACAGCTCCAAAAGATCAAAGCAGGCAAGTGGGACCCGGTCTACCTCCTGCTCGGCCAGGAAAATTATTTGGTGGACCGCTTTCGTGAAACCCTGGTTGATTCGGTCCTCGCTGGGGACGTCAATGCCTTTAACTTTGTCCACTTCGACCTCCAAGAACAGGCCTTGTCGGACGCCATGCTGGAAGCCAATACTATTTCCTTTTTCCAAGAGACGCGGATTATCTGGCTCAGCCACCCCAGCTTTTTGACCGGGGACAAGAGCAAGGGGGCGGTCAAGCAGGACCCGGACGAGCTCCTGGCCTACCTGGACCATCCCGCTGAAGAAGTCGTTCTCGTGATTGAGGCCCCCTATGAGAAACTGGACAACCGCAAGAAGGTCGTGAAAGAATTGAAAAAAGCAGCCAGCCTGGTGGATGTGGGCGAGATGAAACCCGACCAGGTGGCCCGCTATCTGGAGGGCTATGTCTCCCAGCTGGACCAGGCCATGGACCGGGATGCCGTCAAGCTCTTCCTCGAGCGGACCGATTATAAGCTCAGCCGGACCATGGATGAGATGGCTAAGCTCCAGCTCTTCACAGCTGACGCGGACCGGATCACCGCCCAGGATGTCCGCCTCCTGGTTGAACCTTCCATTGATGACGACATCTTTCATTTGACCGACTACCTGATGCGCGGCCAAGCGGAAGCGGCACTCAGCCTCTACCGTAACTTGATCGCTGACAAGCAGTCGCCCATCGCCATCCTGGCCCTCCTCATGTCCAACTTCCGTTTATATTGCCAGATCAACCAATTCCAGTGCATGGGCTACGACCAGGGCTCCATGGCCAAGGCCCTGTCTGCCCACCCCTACCGGATCAAGATGGCCGGCAAACAAGCCGCCGCCTACCCCGGCGACCGCCTGATCCAAGCCTACCTGGCCCTGGTCGACCTCGACTACCGGATCAAAACTGGCCGGGTCGACCAAGACCTCGGCATCGAATGGTTTATCCTGCGCTTTTGCGGCTAATAATGAAAAACACCGCGCTAACTTTCTCGCTGGAGAGGGGGGAAGTTAGCGCGGTGTTTTGTGTTTACAAATTGTGCGGGTAGGGATGCCGTTCGCAAGTCGCCAATTTGCATTCGCGAGCCCCAAAAGTAGATAGCAGCTCACTAGCACGGTCCCTGCACAACTACCAATAAACATTCAAGGCCCAAATTCAAAAGCATAAGCTATACTCACAGCGCAGTCCTTATACAAATGATTTTTTACTAGCTCATAATTACAAATTGCAATAAATAACCATTAAGAAATATTTTGCTATTCACTCATGAGCAGGAGTGGAGCGTTGATCTTGGTCGTTAGCCACGTATAAGCAAGTGAAGCGAATTACGGATCGTAGGCGAAAGCCGTACGAGCCGTTTGAGAATCGCTAGGCGAGAGACCTTGGCTCGAGCCGGTGCCGTGGCTGTATAACGGACCAAGATCAACGCGGAACGGATGCTCATCAACGCGATATGGAGGGAAACAAAAAAACAGCCGATCATTCCGATCGGCTAGTTTCATCAAATCATTATTTGTTTAATTTTTTAGCGAGACGTGATTTTTCACGAGCTGCTTTGTTGCTGTGAATTAAGTTCTTGCCAGCTGCTTGGTCAAGTTCTTTTGAAGCTTGAACGAATAAGTCTTGGGCGTTGTCGGCACCAGCTTCAGCAGCTTGTTCGAATTTCTTCATCGCTGTACGCATCTTGCTTAATTTTTGACCGTTTTGAGCAGTACGTTTTTCTTCTTGGCGTACACGCTTGATTGCTGATTGAATTTGTGGCATGAGAGCACCTCTTTCTGTGATAGATTTCAAGTGATGAGTCACTAACAGAAATATTATATCGAATATTTTCACCAGATGCAAGGGGAAAAGAAATTTATCCTGGTCCGCCAAAGTGGCCCCACACAGCTTAAAATGATAGAATAGGGGGGGAATGGAGTGGATCGTGCATGGATAATAAAACACAAATGTTGGATCAAAAATTTGACCTGGTGGCCCCCTATGAACCGAACGGGGACCAACCAGAAGCTATTAAGCAACTAGTTGCCGGGGTGGAAAATGGCGACCAGGCCCAAGTCCTCTTAGGGGGGACAGGGACTGGGAAGACCTTCACCATGGCCAATGTGATTGCCCAAACCAACCGGCCCACCCTGGTTTTGGCCCACAATAAGACCCTGGCTGGCCAGCTCTACGGGGAGTTGAAGGAATTTTTCCCCAACAATGCCGTGGAATATTTTGTCTCTTACTATGACTACTACCAGCCGGAAGCCTATGTGCCGTCTAGCGACTCTTATATCGAAAAGTCGGCCTCGGTCAATGATGAGATCGACAAGCTCCGCCACTCGGCCACCTCAGCTCTCTTGGAGCGGCGCGATGTGGTGATTGTGGCCTCGGTGTCTTGTATCTATGGTTTGGTGAATCCGGAAGAATACCGGGACCATGTGCTCTCTATCCGGGAGGGCCAGGAAATCGACCGCAATGACTTCATGCGCCAGCTGGTCGATATGCAGTTTGAGCGCAATGATTTTGACTTCCAGCGGGGGACCTTCCGGGTGCGCGGGGATGTGGTGGAGGTCTTCCTGGCCTCCCGCGATTCTTCGGCCATCCGGGTGGAGTTCTTCGGTGATGAGATCGACCGGATCCGTGAGGTGGATGTCTTGACCGGCGAAGTAAAAAATGATGTCAAGCACTATCCCATCTTCCCAGCGACCCACTTCGTCGCTAACCAGGAACAGATCCTCCGCGCCGTGCAGACCATTGAGGCAGAACTTGATGAGCGGCTTAAGGAATTGGAAGCGGACAATAAGCTCTTGGAGGCCCAGCGCCTGGAGCAGCGGACCCGCTATGATATTGAGATGCTCCTGGAGATGGGCTATTGTAATGGGATTGAGAACTATTCCCGGCACATGGATGGCCGCCAGCCGGGCGAGGCGCCCTATACCTTGCTGGACTTTTTCCCGGACGACTGGTTGCTCATGGTGGACGAGTCCCATATGACCATGCCCCAGGTGCGCGGGATGTACAATGGGGACCGGGCCCGCAAGCAGCAACTGATTGACTATGGTTTCCGCCTGCCCAGTGCCCTGGACAACCGGCCCCTCAAGCTGGAGGAATTCGAGAAGAAGGTCAACCAGGCCATCTATGTGTCCGCGACACCGGGCGACTATGAAGTGGACCTGGCGGATGGTGAAGTGGTCGAACAGATCATCCGACCCACCGGCCTGCTCGATCCTCAAGTTGAAGTCCGTCCGATCAAGGGACAGATCGATGACCTGGTCAGCGAGATCAACGAACGGGTGGACAAGGAAGAGCGGGTCTTTATCACGACTCTGACCAAGCAGATGTCCGAAGACCTGACCGACTACCTGGAAGAGATCGGCATCCGGGTCAAGTACCTCCACTCGGATATCAAGACCCTGGAGCGGACGGAGATTATCCGCGACCTGCGCCTGGGTGTCTTCGATGTCCTGGTCGGGATCAACCTCTTGCGGGAGGGGATCGACGTGCCGGAAGTCTCCCTGGTGGCCATCCTGGACGCGGACAAGGAAGGCTTCCTGCGTAACGAGCGCTCGCTTATCCAGACCATTGGCCGGGCGGCGCGGAACAGCTCGGGTCATGTGATCATGTACGCCGACCACATCACCGGTTCCATGCGCTATGCCATGGACGAAACGGCCCGCCGGCGGAAAATCCAGCAGGCCTACAACAAGGAGCACGGCATCACCCCGCAAACCATCAAGAAGGACATCCACGATTCCATCCGCATTACCTCGGACGTCAACCTGGCCGAAGAATCCGAATCCCTCACCGAAAGCATCCGCGCCCTCAAGCGCAATGAGAAAGAAGAAGCCCTCCACAACCTGGAAATGGAAATGCGACAAGCGGCCAAGGACCTGGAGTTCGAACGCGCCGCAGAGCTGCGTGATGTTTTGATGGAATTGAAGGCTGAGTTTAAGATTAAATAAGGGTGTGAGCAAAGGCGTTTAGAAGCTTACCACTGGAGCACGAACGAAAAAGGGCGAGCTCTGCTTGCACGTTTCGATCGTGTGAAGTGGAGAAGCTTCTGCCTTTGCGAACCTGACTAGACAGGGTGTGAGAGCGCGCGGTTAGAAGTGGACCTCTGGAGCAAAAGACCGAAGAAGTCTGAAAGACTTCGACGGGATTTTGTGAAGAGGAGCCACTTCTGCGCGACCGAACCCGACTACAGGGTGTAATTTTTGGAATTGTATTAAGGAGCATCCGTTGCGCTCTTGAAAGTGATCGTTAAAGGTTTAAAGGATCAACACGGCTGAAGCCGTCTTGTACTTTATCCGTAAGTCGCTTGCGCTCCAACGGCTAAAGCATAGCACCGGCTCGGGCCAAGGTCCCTCACCTAGCAAGCTTCAAACGTATCGTACGGCTTCTGCCTACGATACGTAATTCGCTTTGCTTGCTTTTTCATGGCTAACGATCACTTTCAAGGCTCCACTCCTGCTCCTATCAATATTGCAAGTTATTTTTAAATCAACATTGAATAGTACTATCAAAATATCTCTTTTAATATTATGGGGTGTTGGTAAAGCGATGTTGTGGTCTTATCGATATTGTCTGCTGCGATAAAAATATCCCTTATAAAAAATTAGAAAACCAGATCCTGAACTGTGTAGGATCTGGTTTTGTGCTTTTATTAGGAGAGGGGCTTGCCAAGCCACACTCGGGCCTTTTAAGTGTGTATTGGGAAATGGCAATCCACATTCGTCCCTTTCAATTGTGGGTTGGGGATCATTAACCCACAATCGGCCCCTTCGATTGGGTGTTGGCGAATGGCAACCCACACTTGGCCCCTTTGATTGGGTGTAGGGGGTCGCCAATCCACACTTAGGCGGTTTAATTGTGGGCCGGCCGCTCTCCACTCTCCGATTCCACCCAAAATCAAAAGGAAAAGCAGGCACCCGGCCTGCTTTCGTTTATTATTGAACTTGTGGCCGCTCATCCACCCAACGGTCCATGGTGGCTTTGGCGAGGATGAGGCAGGCGAGTCCGAGCGATAATCCAGCCAGGGTGTCGGAGAAGTAGTGGACGCCGAGGAAGATGCGCGACCAGGCCAAAGCTAGGGAGAGGAGGCCCACTAAAGAGTAGAGGAGGGCGGGGTGCTTGAAGTGTCTAGGCCAGAGGTAGACCAGGGTCAGGGCCAGGCTGCCGTAGAAGACGACCGAGCCCATGGAGTGGCCGCTGGGGAAGGAGTAGCCGCCGACCAGGATGAGATGGTCGAAGAGGTCGGGACGCGGCCGTTCAATCAGGAACTTGACCAGCTGGTTGATGCCGGAGATGGTCAGGAAGTCGGTCAGCAGGAGCCAGATGGCCAATTGTTTTTCTCTCTTGTAGACCAGCCAGATTCCCAAGAGAGCGATGAAGATCAGCTGCAGGTAGTTGTCGCCCAGATAGGTGAAGGCGCGGATGATGGGGACCAAGAGGGGGTAGTGGCCGCCGTAGAGGGCCGTATTCACCGCCTGGTCCAGGGCCAAGAGGGCGGAGTTGCCCGTTGCAACAAGGCAAAGAATGATTAAAAAGGGCAGGCTAGCCAGTCCAGCGGCCCACAGGTAGTTTGTTTTCATGATTTTCCTCCATTAATGCAATACCTTTATTTTACGCGAATTTAAAGAAAAATAAAGTCTTTTTTAAGAGGGCTGAGAACAGACAGGGCAAAATTTCTTTGCTACAATGAATGGTAAGAATAAGAAATGGAGTGACGGGATGAAAGCAGCATTTATCATTGATAGTACAGCTAGTTTGCCGGATGACTTGAGGAACCGGGACAATGTCTTTCAAGTGGACTTGTCGATGCGCTTTCCGGATGGCAAGGAATTTGCGGACACTGCTGAACCCGAGGCAGCCCAAGCCTTCTACGACTACCTGGACGCTTCGCCTGAACTGCCCCAGACCTCGCAGCCAGAGCCCCTGACCTTCTACCAGCGGGCCCAGGAGATTATTGCGGGCGGCTATCATACGGTCTTCGCCATCTTCCTCTCCAGTAAGATCAGCGGGACTCTGAAGACGGCGCGGATGGTGCTGGAGGAATTCGCTGATGACTTCAAGACTTATTATATTGATTCCAAGGGGACCTCTTTCCAGATGCAGCACATCTTGCTTGAGGGCCTAGAGATGGTTGAAGCGGGTTGGCCGGCTGACCGCCTGGCCGAAGAGCTCCAGTGGATTGGCGATAATTCTCGGATCTATGTGGTGATTCCAGACCTCAAGACCTTCGTTAAAGGGGGACGGGCTTCCTTACTGACCGCCAAGCTGGGCAGCCTGCTCCGGATCAATGTGGTGGCCTACTTCAATGCGGCAGGGGAAGTTGTCCTCTACGACAAAGTGCGGACCAAGAAGAAGGTCATCCAAGCCTACCAGAAACTGCTGGACGAAGCCATCGCGGCCTATCCTCAAGGCATCCGCTTGGCCTTTGCCCATGGGGGAGTGCCGGAAGAGGCGGAGGAATTTAAGGCAGCTATCCACGGCCAGCATCCGGACCTAGATTGTATGATCGGCTATCTGACCCCTGTTTTGGGGACCCACGGCGGCAAGGGCTCGATCGGCATGGGGACCCTGGCCAAGCACCGCCCATTAGAGGATTAGTTTAGAAATATTTAAGGCATTTTCCCTTGCATTCTGAGCCTTTTGGGCGTATACTTTGGAGAGTGCCGTCATGGCATGACCTAGTACTTAGTCTTTGCGAGTCACCGACGATCGACTCAGTTCTAGGCAAAAATATAGAAAGAGGTGTTGTCAAAATGGCAATTTCAAAAGAAGAAAAAACACAAATTATCGAAAAATATGCAACGCATGAAGGGGATACTGGGAGCCCAGAAGTACAAATCGCTGTACTTACCGCAGAAATCAATGCGCTGAACGCCCATGCCCAAACTCATAAGAAAGACCATCATTCTTACCGTGGTTTGATGAAGAAGATTGGTCACCGTCGTAACTTATTAGCTTATTTACGTAACAAGGACGTTACCCGTTACCGTAACTTGATCCAAAGCTTAGGTTTACGTCGCTAATTCGATGTCAAAAAAGCGAGATTCGAGCAATTGGATCTCGCCTTTTTATTAAGAAAAATGAGCTTGGGGTTTGAATGGGAATTGTGCTATGAGCATTCGTTGCGCTGTTGAATTTGGGCCTTGAATGGATAGGGGATCAACACGGCTGAAGCCGTCTTGTACTTTATCCGTAAGTCGCTAAAGCTCCAACGGCTAAAGCATAGCACCGGCTCGAGCCTTGGTCTCTCGCCTAGCAAGCTTCAAAGTTAGAGTGTGACAAAAGTCGGGAGCTCTGAATCACTGGAGCAAAGGATGGAAGAGCCTTGTTAGAGGCTCGGCCAGCCTTTGTGAAGTGGAGTCAGAGCTGACTTTTGGAGCAGGTTTGGGCTCGTACGGCTTCGCCTACGATCCCTAATTCACATCTAGTCGGGTTCAGGCTAGCAGAAATAGCTCCTCTTCACAAATAGCCGCCGAAGACTTTCAGTCTTCTCTGGCTATTTGCTCCAGAGGTCTATTTCTCCCGCTAGCCTTCACACCCTGGACCTTGCTTGTTCACGGCTAACGATCACTTTCAAGCTCCACTTCTGCTCATGAGTAGATTCCAAGCTGCTTTTTGCCTGGTGCTTTGATAGTGGTGGTGCGGGGTTGTGCTGACGACTTGCTATCTGCATTCAGAGCTTTTGAAAGCAAATTGATGATCTGCTATCTGTGTTCAAAACCTCGAATACAAATAGGCGACCCGCTATCTGCACTCAAGACTCTTGAATGCAAATTGCTGACCTGCTATTTGCGCTCAGGACACTCGAAGGCAAACTGGCGGGCTGCTATCTGTACTCAGGGCTCCTGAATGCAAATAGGCGCCACCCTCTCACCCCTGAGATGGCTACGGCCTTTGCTTATGGGGGAATCCCAAGCTGATTTTTTATGTTGGAATTTGTTAGTGCCTGTCCAGGTCTACTTTTCCTGCCTATGGATACTATTGTAAGTTAATTTTTATTGGATGATTGTTGTTTGAAATGGTAAGCGGCGTCTGTAATTCCTACTAACCAAAGAAGTGGGGCCTGGCCTTCAATTTGGACCTAGTTCTTTGTTTAGTAGCTTACGACGCCATGCAAAAAGAGATAAAGGAGCATGACATGTCTGAAGAAAAGAAAGTCTATAAAATGAACTGGGCGGGGCGTCCGCTCCAGGTTGAGATTGGCCAGTTGGCTAAGCAGGCTTCTGCGGCGGTCCTCGTGCGTTACGGGGAGACGGTTGTTTTAACAGCTGTGGTTGGGGCCAAGGAGCCTAAGGAAGGACAAGATTTCTTCCCTCTCCAAGTGCTTTATGAAGAAAAAATGTACGCTGCGGGTAAGATTCCGGGCGGCTATATCAAACGGGAAGGGCGGCCAAGTGAGCACGCTACCTTGACGGCACGTTTGATCGACCGTCCCATCCGTCCGCTCTTCCCTGAAGGTTACAAGAATGATGTTCAGGTGATCAATACCGTGATGTCGGTAGACCCTGACTGCAGCCCTGAGATGGCGGCCATGTTCGGGTCTTCCCTGGCGCTCGGCATCTCCAGCATTCCTTTTGAAGGACCGATCGCGGGGGTCAATGTGGGCCGGGTGAACGGCGACTTGATGATCAACCCAACCGCCGACCAAGCAGCCCAGTCTGATTTGGAATTGACGGTTGCGGGGACTTCCAAGGCCATCAACATGGTGGAATCTTCCGCGTCCGAACTGAGCGAGGACGAGATGTTGGCTGCCCTCATGTTCGGTCACGCCAATATCAAGGAAATGACCTATTTCCAAAAACAAATCATCGACGAAATCGGCCAAGAAAAGGTCGACTATGTGCCGGATGAATTGGATCCTGAGCTGGAAGCGGAGATCGTGACCAACTACCACCAACGCATGGTGGAAGCCATCCAAACCTTCGACAAGTTGGAACGGGAGGAAAATATCCAAGCGGTTAAGGATGAAATCCTGTCTGTTTACGATGCCCGCTTCCTCGAAGACGAAGACTTTATCCAGATCCACCAACAAGTGGCTGACCTGGCTGATAAGTTGGAGTACAATGAAGTCCGCCGCCTGATTACGGATGACAAGGTCCGTCCCGATGGCCGTCAAATCGACGAAATCCGTCCTTTATCTTCTGAAGTGGGACTCTTGCCTCGCGCCCACGGATCTGGTCTCTTTACCCGGGGTCAAACCCAAGTGTTGTCGGCATGTACTTTGGCACCACTGTCCGAAGCCCAACACATCGACGGCTTAGGACCTGACTACGACCAACGTTTTATCCACCACTACAACTTCCCCCAATACTCTGTGGGGTCAAACGGCCGCTACGGCTCACCAGGCCGGCGCGAAATCGGCCACGGGGCTTTGGGCCACCGTGCCTTGAGCCAGGTGATCCCAGAGGAAGAAGACTTCCCATACACCATCCGCTTGGTAGCTGAAGTGCTGGAATCTAACGGCTCTTCTTCCCAAGCTTCCATCTGTGCGTCAACCTTAGCCATGATGGACGCTGGTGTGCCAATCAAGGCGCCGGTTGCCGGGATTGCCATGGGTCTGGTCATGAACGAAAAAGACGAAAGTAAGTACACCATTTTGACGGATATCCAAGGCCTGGAAGACCACCTGGGCGACATGGACTTCAAGGTGGCGGGGACGGCTGAAGGGATTACCGCCCTGCAGATGGATATCAAGATCAAGGGAATTACTGAGGAAATCTTGCGCGAATCCCTGGCCCAAGCCAAAAAAGCACGGATGCAGATCCTCGACCAAATCACCTCAACCATTGCCGAACCACGGGCTGAACTGAGCAAGTATGCGCCTAAGATCGGCAAGATCCGCATCGATGAAGACCAAATCAAGGTCGTGATCGGTAAGGGTGGCGAAACCATCAACGGGATCATCGACGAAACCGGCACCAAGATCGACATCGCGGATGACGGCCTGGTGACTATCTACTCCGATGACCAAGCTATGATCGACCGCGCCATTGAAATCATTGAGCAGCTGACCCTGAAGATCGAAGTCGGCCAAATCTACGAAGGCAAGGTCTTCCGCATTGAAAAATTCGGTGCCTTCGTTGACCTGGCACCTGGCCAAAACGGCATGATCCACATTTCCGAACTCCAACACAAACGGACCAACAAGGTGGAAGATGTGGTCAATATTGGCGATATCGTCCGCGTTAAGGTGATCGAAGTCGATGACCGCGGCCGGATCAACCTGTCCATGAAGGCTCTGACGGATAAGGACGAAGAGTAGGCTGGGATTGCATGCTTGATGATGGGGATTGAATGCATTAACATTGTTGAGCATACGTTCTGCTTTGAAAGTGATCGTTAAAGAGCCGTGGCATCGGTTCGGGCCAAGGTCCCTCACCTAGCGAGACTCAAACGTATCGTATGGCTAGCGCCTACGATACGTAATTCGCTTCGCTTGCTTGGTCACGGCTAACGATCACTTTCAAGCTCCACTCCTGCTCATGATTTGGAGAAGCAATCGGATTTCATTGTTTGCATTAAGCATTAAATTGAAAAAAAGAAATGGTGCTTTGATTTTAATAAGAGCAATCAAATAGCCAGCAACACAAATAAAGCAGCTAGTGACCTGAGAGAAGGGGCTAGCTGCTTTTTTGTGTATTTGTTGATGTGGTGTTAGTGTTAGAGCATGGAGTTAATGAATAGGGGGCGGACAAAAAGAAATAGAATCTGTTCGTACCGGTACTTTCATAAGAAAAGATGTGTTAAAGCTTTAGGATCTCGGAAGCAGCTGTCAAGCTTGTGCCTAGTAGGCAATAAGGGAAAAGCTGTTGGATCGGATATTTCAGTGTATCATCATAGAAACAAAAACCCAAAAAGTTAGGCTTTGAACCTAAACTTTTCGGGAAAGTAGGGAATGACTAACCTTATTTTTAAATTGTTCACCAAATACTATCGATAACGCCATCACGCTTCAGCTTGAGTAAGCAAAGTAAGTAGGTAGCTAAAGCCAGTATTTGGATAAGGTTTTTAAAGGAAAAAATGGTTTCAGTCCAAGACAGACCTAAAGCATAGTCGAGTAAACGTCCTAGAACGTAAAGCATACATACTAGGATAAAAATATAGGCATTCATAATTTTTTCTATTTTGCTTATCATAAGTTCACCTTACCTAAGTTTAGAAATAGTGAATGGCTTCTTTCGGGCATAAAAATATCTTCTTATTCAAAAAAAATGTACATTATAAATCGAATATAACATAAATATATGTTTAATTCAAATGATCAGGGGATTATGATAAGAATAAGCTGGTGGGATTGAAAGAGGAGAAGCTGCTAGTATTTATTTTTGTGGAAGATGCCGGATCGGAGGGGCACTGGCACAGTGCTTTTCAAGCAAAAAAATCCTCCAGCACTAGGCTGGAGGATAGGGGGGACAAGAGCGTGGAGCTTTTGTCATAGCTTGTAGTCGGGTTCGACTTGGCAGGCTTGGAGTGATTTCACAAGTCAGAAACGAGCGAATGCTTCGCTCTTATTCTGACTTGCTCCAATCATCCAATCCTAAACGCCAAATCTCACACCCTTTAGTTGGGTTCGGGCTAGCAGAAAGAGCTCCTCTTCACCAAAATCCGCCGAAGACTTCCAGTCTTCTCTGGCTTTTGGCTCCAGAGGTCTCTTTCTCCCACTATCCCTCTCACCCTTTATAGTCGGGTTCGAGGATGCAGAAAGGGCTCCTCTTCGCAAAGAGCCGCCGAAGACTTTCAGTCTTCTTTGGCTCTTTACTCCAGAGGTCCCTTTCTCCCGCATCCTCTCACACCCTTACAGAATCGTAATGGCTTGTCCATTATATTCAAGGTTGAACTTGCTGATTGGGAGCCAGTGTCTTGCGCCGAGGTCGTAGGCTGGGTTCTTACCACCGGTCATAGCGCCCTTGTTGGCGTTGGAGTAGAGTGGGTCGTAGACGCGGAAGGCGTTGTTCTTGTAACCGGTGATGACCTTGCAGTGGTTGCGAACATAGTCACCTGGTTTTTGGTAAGAGGAGTAGCCGTAGTAGAGGACAGGGTTGCCGGCGAGGACGGTATCGATGATCTCTTGGGTGTTAGCGCCCGTGATGTTTTTGACACCGGAGTAGTAGGTCTTCAGGTAGTTGGTCAGGCCTTTAGGGTTGATGACCCAGCCGAAGCCTTGGCCGGTGAAGACGTCGCCTTTTTGGCCGTTTGGATCGCTTGGGTACATTGGGGTGTTGCGGATGAGGGTGTCGAGGTTGAAGTCGACGTCCTTAGCGCCTAAAAGCATGGCAGAGGCAGCGCCGGCACAGCCCCAAGGTGCGAAGACGGGTTTGTATTGGCTGACATATGGCACGTGGTTGAGGACGCGTTCTGGCGCAATGGCTTTGGCGTCGATCCAGCCTTGGGTGCCATCTGCTAGGGTGATGTTGACCCAGTCGGCCCGGTTGGTGGAGACTTCTTGGTTGACCTGAACATTTTGGCCGGTGTAAGCCTTCATCTGGCCGCGAGACTTGATGGTTTCAAAACCTGGAATACCCCATGGTTTGGAGTCCAGGGTGTGGTTGCCGTTGGTTAAGCGAGCAGAGTAGTTGACCTTTTTCGCGTTTGAGGTGTAAACGTCGACTTGGCCCTTGGTTAAGCCGGCCCGGTCGAACCAGCCGCTAGTGCCATCGGATAAAGTAATGTAGGCCCAGTCTGCACGGTTGGTGGAGACTTCGCTACTTACCTTGACTTGGTCGCCGGTGTGTTTCTTCATGTCGGACCGAGTGGCGATGGTCTTGTAGCCAGGGATCCCCCAAGGTAGGGTATCTAGGGTATGGTTGCCGTTAGAAATCGTAGCGGTGTAGTTGACAGAGTTTTGAGGGCTGGTGTAGGAGTCGACCTTGCCGCGGGTCAAGCCCTTGATGTCGAACCAGCCGCTCGTCCCGTTAGGAAGGGTGATCAGTGCCCAGTTGGCCCGGTTAGTAGAGACTTCTTGCGAGACTTGGACCCGTTCGCCTTGGTGTTTCTTCATGTCGGACCGGCTAGCAATGGTTGAGTAACCTGGAATGCCCCAAGGTAGGGTATCTAGGGTGTGGTTGCCGTCAACGATAGTGGCCACATACTTCACGTCCTTGTGAGCTGAAGTGTAGTCATCGATTCCGTTGGCGCGCTTAGGACCAGCACCTGGCTTGAGGCCTGCCCGGTCGATCCAGCCCTTGAGCCCATCTTGGAAGGTCACATAGGCCCAGTTGGCACGAGTAGTGGACACTTCTTGAGAAACTTGGACGGTTTGGCCGCGGCGGGTCTTCATTTGGGCCCGGCTGCGGAGGGTTTGGTAACCTGGAATTCCCCAAGGCTTAGAATCTAAGGTATTGTCGCCGTCTTTGAGGTGGGCGGTGTAGTTGACATCTTTAAAAGCGCTCGTATAAGCGTCGCCAACTTTTTGGACGCCCTTGGTATCGATCCAGCCAGAAACTTTGCCGTCGAGGCTATCGATATAGACCCAGTTAGCGCGTTCGGTTGAAACGCCTTGGCTTACCTTAACGTTAGTGCCAACTAAGTTCTTGTAGGCATTGCGGCTAACTAAGTTTTGGTAGTCCTTGGTTCCCCATGGCTTGGAGTCGATGGTGTGGTTGCCCACTAGACGGCCATAGTAGTTCAGGCTTTCCACGTCAGAGGTATAGCGGTCAAAAGGCAACTTCTTGCTTAAGGCCTTGCGATCGACCCAACCAGCGAGGCTATCTTGGAAGTTCACGTAGGCCCAGTCGGCACGTTCAGTTGAGATGTAGTAGGACACCTTGACCAAGTCGCCTTGGCGGTCCTTCAAGTTAGCGCGGATAGTTTCATAGCCGGCCGTGCCGTAAGGGCGGGTATCCAAGGTGTGCTTGCCGGATTGGAGGGTCATCCATTCATCGGTCGCTTGGAGTTGGCTGGTGTACTTTTCACCGGTCTGGTTTTGGGTATCCAGTTTAGGCTGGCTGACCTTTGTTTCTTCCTTACCGATAACAATTTCAGGCTGCTTATCGAGGTCGGTCCCTGCATAGTAGCCCGCTTGGACTTCCTTCTTCTGAGGGGCAGGGGCTTCTTCTGTGACCTCAGCTTCAGCAGCTTGGTCAGCAGCAGCTTGGTCTTGGCCAGCTGGCGCGATTTCTTCAGCAGGTGCTTGGATATTTTCTTCGTTTTGGGCATCTGCAGCCAGTTCATCTGCCGCTACCGCTTCAGGGCTGTAGAGGAAGGCAGCTAAGGCCAGGTTCGACGCCAAAAGTAAGTGTGTTTTCTTCATAGGTCTCTCCTTTGATTAATATCTGATTAAATTAGACGATCGCATTAATTATAGGCAATCCCCGCCACAAAAACAAGGCCCAAAGCCCGACCTGAAAGAATTTTATAAGCGTTAAAATCAAGCTTCCAGGAGTATAAATTAAAATATGATGAGAATAGCTATGGGAAGCTTAGCTTTTTTAGCCAGAAGAAGTAGGGAGATCGGGACAAGCGATCGCTAAAGAATTCATAAAAAGCCCGTATTTGTCTGACAAATATGATACAATAAGGCTATTAATAAAAAAATCATGAGAAGAGAGTGTGACAAAAGTCGGTTAGGCCTGAATCAGCTAACGCATACTATATCTGTAACTCGCTACGCGTCGAACAGCTATAGCAACTGTCCGCAAACTATGTTCAATCGTTGGCCAACGATTGAACATAGTTTGTAGTTGGGTTCGACTTGGCAGTCTTGGAGTGGCTTCACAAGTCAGAAACAAGCGAATATTTCGCTTTTATTCTGACTTGCTCCAACCATCCAAGCCAAAGCGCCAAGTCTTACACCCTGCATAAACTGGATGTCAGGACTGACTTTTGGAACAGATTTTTGCCAAAAAGTCCGTTATTTAAAAAGAAGACGAAGCTTTTGTCCACGGCCTTCGGAATAGAAAAGTGAGGAAGCATTATGACTAAAGAATATACTGTTGCAATCGTTGGGGCTACTGGAGCAGTGGGGGAGCAGTTATGTGACCTCTTACCCCAAGCCGAAATCCCTGTCAAAGATGTGAAGCTTTTGGCTTCTGCCCGTTCAGCTGGGAAGGTCCTTCCTGTCGGTGATAAGACCTATGAAGTGGAAGAATTGACCGAAGACTCCTTCGAAGGTGTGGACATCGCCATCTTCTCTGCTGGCGGCGCTCTCTCTGAAAAATTCGTCCCTGCTGCGGTGAAGGCGGGTGCGGTAGCGATCGACAACACCTCTGCCTTCCGCATGGACCCAGACACCCCACTGGTCGTTCCAGAAGTTAACCCAGAAGCCTTGAAGGACCACAATGGCCTGATTGCCAACCCTAATTGTTCGACTATCCAAATGGTAGCGGCCCTCAAGCCAATCCACGATGCTTATGGCCTCAAGCGCGTCATTGCATCGACCTATCAAGCGGTATCAGGAGCTGGCGCTGAAGCTATTGAAGAAACCCTGGCCCAGTCCAAGGCCATTGTGGAAGGTAAGGAAGTGCCTGAAGCCGAAGTCTTGCCATGTGCTGGTGACGACAAGCACTATCAAATGGCCTTCAACGTCCTGCCACAGATCGACAAGTTCCAAGACAACCACTACACCTTCGAAGAGATGAAGATGACCAATGAAACCAAGAAGATCATGGGCCTCAAAGACCTACCTGTCTCCACTACTTGTGTTCGCGTGCCAGTTCTTCGTGCACATTCTGAGAGTGTTTATATTGAAATTGGCGAAAATAATGTTACAATTGAAGCGATACAAGATATCTTGCGCCAAGCACCTGGTATTGTGGTAGAAGACGATATCCAAAACCAAGTCTACCCACAAGCCATCAATGCAGAAGGGAAGAAGGAAACATTTGTCGGCCGGATCCGTAAAGATTTGGATGTTCCCAACGGCTTCCACCTCTGGATTGTTTCAGATAACTTGTGGAAGGGTGCCGCATTGAACTCCGTGCAAATCGCCGAAGAAATGATTAAGCAAGGCTTGATTTAAGTTTTAGATAAATGATGCTGATGAGCATCCGTTCCACTTTTGAATTTGGTCCTTGAATTATGGAGGGTCAAGAACGTCTGACGCCGTTTTGTACTTTATCCGTAAGTCGCTTTGCTCCTACGGCTAAAGCAGCACCAGCTCGAGCCAAGGTCTCTCGCCTAGCGAGACTCAAACGGTTCGTACGGCTTGCGCCTACGATCCGTAATTCGCTTCGCTTGCTTTTCATGGCTAAGGACCAACTTCAAAGCTCCACTCCTGCTCATAAATCAAGTGGTGGTGAGAAGTGTGCTCAATCGGCTATCAGCGGTGCTAAAAAATAAGAAGCATTTAATTAAACTGTGCTGGTGAGCATTCGTTACGTTTCTTTAGAATAGGGTGTTTAACATCAATCACCAATGCAAAAAAATTTTTAAAGTAAATTAAAAATAAAATCTAGTTCAGAAGCAAGCACTCATGCCGATTTAGAGGGTTGGAGTGCTCTGTTTCTGTCTAGGGATAAAATACCTAAGGAGGTTTCTATGAGTGAAATAAAATTTATTTCCTTGGGAGGCGTCCGCGAGAATGGGAAGGACATGTACATTGTTGAAATCGATGGCATGATCTATATCCTGGACTGCGGGCTTGTCTACCCACCTAATGAAATGTTAGGGATCGATGTGATGATTCCTGACTTTACATACCTAAAAGAGAATGAGGACCGGATTGCCGGGGTCTTCTTAACCCACGGCCATCCCGATGCTATCGGGGGTCTGCCTTATCTCTTGAAGGAAGTCAATGTGCCTGTTTTTGGGACCGAGTTGACCATCGAACTCTTGAAGGTCATGAGCCGGTCTGTGGGCGTGAAGAATTTCAAAGACTTCCATACCATTGACGACGATAATGAGATCGATTTTGGGGATGTGGTGGTCAGCTTCATTAAGACCACCCACTCTCTCCCAGATTCCGTGGCCATTGTCTTGAAGACCTCGGAAGGTAACATTGTTTACACCGGGGACTTCAAGATGGATGCGTCTGTCTCTGAAGACTATGCCACAGACTTTGCCCGCCTGACCCAAGTAGCTGGCGAAGGCGTTTTGGCCCTGCTCAGCGAATCCAGCAAGGCTGCTTCTTACTTCGAGAATGCCAGCGAAGTGCTGGTTAAGGAGTCCCTCCAAGATGAAGTGGTCAAGGCAGAAGGCCGGGTTATCGTTTCTGCGGTTGCTTCCAACCTCATGCGCCTCCAACAGATCATCGACGTGGCCCAGTCCACCGGCCGCCATATCTTTATTTCAGGGGAAGCTCTGGAGCAAATCATCGATGTGGCCATCCGCTTGGACAAGCTCAAGTTACCGAGCAAGGACCTGATCAAGCGCACCGAGCAGTTGGGCAATTACAAGGATGAAGAAATCATCATCCTTGAGACCGGTAAGTCCGGCGAGCCCCTCTATGCCCTTCAACGCATGGCCAAGGCCCGGGGCAACAAGCAGCTGAAGATCAAGGAAGGGGACCTGGTGATCCTAGCCACCACCCCCAATACCGATATGGAAAAGGTTGTCCCAGAAACCAAGGATATGGTCTACCGGGCAGGGGGCCACACCCTGGAACTCTCGTCCAAGTACCACACCTCTGGCCACGCCTCGCCTAAGGACCTGCAATTCATGCTGTCTATCCTGAAGCCTAAGTACCTCTTGCCCGTATCAGGCGAATACCAACTCATGCATGCCCACAAGCAACTGGCCGAGCAGATTGGTTTCACGGAAGACAGAATCTTCCTCCTCGACAAGGGCGATACCCTGACCTACAAGAAGGGTAAAATGACTCTTGGCGACAAGGTTCCCGCCAGCAATGTCCTCATCGACGGCTCAGGCGTGGGCGACATCGGAAATATTGTCCTCCGCGACCGGACTATGCTCGGGGAAGACGGCATCTTCGTCGTTGTCCTGACTATCTCCCGCCGCGAAGGCAAGATCCTGGCAGGACCAGAGATCATTTCTAGAGGCTTTATCTTCATGAAAGAAAGCGAAGACTTGCTTAAAGAATCAAGCGAACGGGTCCGCAAGGTGGTCCTTGACAACCTGGAAGACAAGAACTTCCAATGGTCCAAACTCAAATCGGGCATTCGTGATGAACTCGGCAAGTTCCTCTTCAAGCAAACCAACCGCCGCCCCATGATCCTACCGGTGATTATGGAAGCATCCAATTACCGCAAGGGTCGCAAGAAGAAGGGCGGAAAGAAAGGATAGTTTATGAAAGCATCACAGCGATTTATGACAATCATTGAAGGCTTTTTACTGGCACTACTAGCTGGGCTCTTGCAGCTGGTCTTCCCCGCTGAACTGGGAGAGACGGGACTGAGTCTGGAGATGGGACTCGTCCTCATCCTCTTCTATGCCTTCCGCCGGGGGGCCCTGCCAGCTTGCTTGGCGGGTGGATTAGTGGGCATTATCCAGCTCTACCAAGTGCCTGACGCCCTGACCAATTGGCCCCACAGCCTGGCCTTGGTTATCGCCTCAGCTGCTGTCGGACTTGCCGGACTCTTCGCCCGCAACCTCCAACGCACCTTGCATAATCGACGGATGTCTTCAGTCTATCTCAACCTGGTCACCGGGTCTTTCATCGGTGTCCTCTGCTACTTTATCTGTCGCTTCGTTGACCAGGTCTGGATCCAAGCCGAAAGCAGCGGCCTCGCCGAAGCCTTCCGCACGAACGGCCTCAGCTTCCTCCTCAACCTAGGCATCGCCCTAGCCATCCTAATCGTCACCCTCAACGTCTCCGCCAAATACTTCATCCCGCGCTACACCAAGTACATCTCGCGCAAAGAACGGTCGAGACTCCTGAACGATTAAAGGGTGTGAGGGAGCGCGTTTAGAAGTGGACCTCTGGAGCAAAAGACCGGAGAAGTCGAGAGACTTCGCAGGGATTTTGTGAAGAGGAGCCACTTCTGCGCAACCGAACCCAACTAGGCAGGGTGCGAGCAGTTGCGTCCAGACTTGAATGACTGGAGCCCAAACGGAAAAGAGCGGCTTTAGCCGATCGTTCCGATTGGGTGAAGTCACTTCAAGTCTGCAACTGCGAACCCAACTATACAGGGTGTAAACAAGAGCGTTTATCTTTGGATGCTTGGAGTAAGTTGGAATAAGGGCAAGTCCCACTTGCACGTTTCCAACTTGCGAAAGCACGCCAAAGCTGCTCTTGCGAACCCAACTAGGGTGTGAGGTCTGGCGTCTATTTGCCTTCCAATGTTTTAAAAGCAAATAGACCGCACCGATTTTTCGAAAACACTCAATCCAAGCTGACAAACCCAAATAAAAAATACTTCATAATCCAAAAAGAGGCCGAAAGCTATGTGGTTCTTTAATTATTTAGTGTTGGCAATTGATGGCTCAGTCACAGTGAGCCAGCTAATTATTTTTGAGCAGTAGTGAAGCTTTGGACCTGGTCCTTAACCATGGCTCTTCAATGAGCTAGTTCAAAAGCGCAACGGATGCTCACCAGCACCATCTCAATCAGAATCAGCTTATCGGCCTCTTTTTTTAAGAGGTGACTGCATGTTAGAAACAACCCAAACTGTTTTAGCCAATTTATTTTCGCTCTTTATTATTGCCAACACCATCCTGGCGGTCTTCACGGTCTTCCGCCAGCGCCGCCCGGTCACTTCGATCTGGGCCTGGCTCTTGGTTTTGATCCTCCTGCCTGGTTTTGGTTTTATTCTGTATTTCTTCGTTGGCCGGCGCCTGTCTGACGACAAGATTTTTTCCCTCTCCCAGCAGCAAGTCATGGGGATGAGCAGCCTAGTCGATAAGTACATCGATGAAGATGGCATGCACCGGGACTTGAAGACCTATCCCTCCAGCCAGCAGAGTCTGATCAAGCTTTTTTACCAGACGGATGATGCCCTCCTGACCAACAGCAACGACCTGGACCTCTATGTCGATGGCAAGGCCAAGATGCACCAGCTCCTGGAAGATATTCGGCAGGCCAAGGACCACATCCATATCCAGTACTACATCTTCTCTTCCGATGAGATGGGTTCCCAGGTAGTGGAAGCCTTGGCTGAGCGGGCAGAAGCGGGGGTCAAAGTCCGCCTGCTCTATGATCCTCTAGGCAGCCGGAAACTCAGTCGTAAGGACATCAACCGACTGGAAGAGGCAGGGGCAGAGACCAGTGGCTTCTTTAGCCGGGGCTACTGGCTGGTCGACCTCCGCCTCAACTTCCGTAACCACCGCAAATTGGTGATTATCGACGGTGACTTGGGCTATATTGGCGGCTTCAATATCGCCAAGGAATATATCGGACGGGGGCCCCTGGGCTACTGGCGGGACACCCACCTGCGCGTTCGCGGGGAAGCGGTCCAAGCCATGCAGACCCGCTTTATCCGCGACTGGTGCGCCTCCATGGACTACAGCTATGACGACTTCCTGGAGATCTCGGATGACGCCCGGTCCTATTTCCCGGAAGTCAACGAGGCAGACCACGGCCACGTGCCCATGCAGATTGTGTCCAGCGGGCCGGAAGACGACACCGACCAGATCAAGCTGGGCTACATCCAATTGATCAACTCGGCCGAGCACACCCTCTACATCCAGACCCCCTACTTTATACCCGATGAGAGTGTCTACGAAGCTCTGGAAATTGCGGCCCTGTCAGGGGTTGAGGTCCACCTCATGATCCCCTGCAAGCCCGACCACCCCTTCGTCTACCGGGCCACCGAGTACTACTGCCGGGAGATTATTGAAAAAGGGGTCCAGGTTCACCGCTATGACAAGGGCTTCCTCCATTCCAAGGTCGTTATTGCCGACGATGAAGTGGCCAGTGTCGGGACCGCCAACTTCGATATTCGGTCCTTCAGCCTGAACTTTGAAGTTAACGCCTTCGTCTATGACAAGGACCTGGTAGCCAAGCTCAAAGCCGCCTACCAGGACGACTTGAAGGTCTCAACAACACTGGACGCCGCCTACTTCGACCAACAATCCTGGTTTAAAAAACTCCGCCAGAACCTCTCGCGACTCCTCTCGCCCATCTTATAATGAAGTGAAAAAGCTGCCCTCTGCCAATAGAGGACAGCTTTTTATCTGGGGTGAAGGAAAGGGTCTTGGTGGGAGCTGGTCGACTTTTGAACTTGGCCCTTAAATGCTTAGAGCTTCAAGACTGCCAGGATAGGGCAGTGCTAACTTTCAAATGACAGCTCCGTTTATGACTAGGGGGTGGCTAACTTTCGAATATGTTAGCAAGTAGGAACGCGTCAACTCGCAAACGAAGGTCTGATTAGCTAGTAGGGTCACGCCAACTCGCGAAGAGGCCCTCGATTAGCAAGTTGTCCTCTCCATCATCATAATGAAAACAAGCTAGCAAGGCCTTGCTAGCTTGTTCATCCTTATTTGATATATTAATAATTGTGCTTGTCCCTGTATGGGACCTATTTATTGGATAGGGAGGGATTTCAAGTTTTCTTTCCCAACAGCTTTGATGGCCTGGATGCGGTCGAGGGCGATGAGGTGGGTGACGGGGTTGAGGGCTTCGGCGAAGACGATGCGTTCTTTGTGGTTGTCGATATGTTTAACAGTGCCAAAGAGGATGTCCTTGGTCAGGAGGGGACCATTTTGCCGGCTGACGGTCAGGTAGATAGGATCGCCTTGGCTCAGAGCCTGGTCCAGTCCGCGGGCGATGGCTAGGGCGGGCATGGTTTGGGTCAGCTGGCTGGGCTCAGTGCTTGGATTTTTTAGGTTCGGCTTAGGGCTGACTGCAGCCAGCTCATTAGCGGGGGTGAAGAGGGCTTTTAGACGTTGATAATGGGATAATTTTTCCATATGAAGGCTCCTTTACTGAAAATTTATCTCGAATAATCGCAAATACCGGAACGGATGTTCTGTACTTTTAGTATATCGAACGCCTGTTCCCTTGTCAATATTAAAACAAAAAATTTGATTCATGTTATAATGGAGCTATCAGATCAGCGACGGGTCAGAATGATAAAAAAATTGTAATCTTACTGTCAAAGGCTGAGATTTATGTTACTATAGTTGTTATATAAATTCAGAGGGTGAAAGGTGTTCTATGAAATCAAAAGGATTATTAGTTGTTTTATCAGGCCCTTCTGGGGTGGGAAAAGGTACCGTACGGAAAGCCTTGTTCGATACGGACCACGATCGTAACCAATTCTTCTATTCTGTCTCAGCAACAACACGTGAAGCGCGCCAGGGCGAAGTGAATGGCCAGGACTATTTCTTCGTTAGCCGCAGCAAGTTCGAGCAAATGATTGAAGAAGAACAATTATTAGAATATGCCGAATACGTGGGCAATTATTATGGCACCCCCTTGGCCTATATTGAAGACATGACCATGCAGGGGAAGGACGTCTTCTTGGAGATTGAAGTCCAAGGCGCCCTCCAGGTGAAACGTCGGATGCCGGATGGGGTCTTTATTTTCCTCGCGCCACCAAACTTGGGCGAACTCGAAACCCGGATCGTCAACCGCGGCACTGACGCCCCTGACGTCATCGCCAAGCGCATGGAGCAAGCCCGGGGCGAATTACAATTAATGACCCAGTATGATTATGTTGTTGAAAATGATGACGTATCCAAAGCTGTCGAAAACATCCAAACCATCATCCAAGCGGAACACCTCAAAGTTGACCGCTTCATCGATGACGTGGTTGAGAATTACTTAGACGAAGGAGAGACTAATTAATGATTATCTACCCATCCATTGACCGCTTACTCGAAAAAGTAAACTCCAAATACTCCCTGTGCAGCGTATCCGCCAAACGCGCCCACGACCTACAAGTCAACCGCAACCCCATGCTCAACGAATACCGCTCACCCAAGTACGTCGGCCAAGCCCTAGAAGAAATCACCTCTAACGACCTAGTTATCGATCCCGAATCGCTAAGATAGGGTGAGAGACTTGGCGGTTAGAGTCGGATGATTGGAGCAAGTCAGAATAAGAGCGAAGCATTCGCTCGCTTCTGACTTGTGAAATCACTCCGACTCTGCCAAGTCGAACCCAACTAGATAGGGTGTGAGACTTGGCGCTTAGCTTTCCTTCACTGGAGCAAGTCGCCAGAGCGGTCTGAAAGACTGCGGCGGAGACTTGTGAAGTGACAAGGAAGCTGTGCGACCGAACCCGACTAAGATAGGGTGTGAGCAAAGGCGTCTAGAAAGGGATGACTGGAGGCAAAGAGGATAAGAGCGGCTGCAAGCCGATCGTTCCACTTTGCTGAAGTCACTCCCTTTCTGCCTTTGTGAACCTGACTAAGGGTGTGAGGGTTTGTGGCCAATCCACAATTGCCCCCTTCGAGTGTGGCTTGCCATCGCTCAATCCACAATAAGACCCTAACAATGTGGGTTAGCAAGTTGCAAGCCACAAATAGACTCCGACAGTATGGATTGCTAACGTTCAACCCTCAAATGAGGGCTCTAAGTGTGGCTTATGATTGAAGTTAGGGTCAGTCAAGCCCATTCCCAGAGCGTTTTTTCAAACACTTCGACCTTTATACAGAAGCTGGAAATCCCATCCAGCTTTTTTTCATATTTGAATTACTTGTTAATTTTTTCGTTAATCTGTTATAAAGCCAAGACGGAAGGGATGCTCAAGCCCACCATTCGTGTTTACATCATTTTTATACAATTATAAATATATTCCCCAACGAAAAAATTTGTTTCTGGCCTTGAATCGTTTAAAATGGAAGAGAAGAGTAATTAGAGAGAGGAGGATTTTGTGAGCGAATCCATTGCACGTGTCATTGTAGACGTCCCGACCCAACAAACCGACCAAGCCTATGACTATGCTATCCCCGAAGAGCTGGCTGGCCTCGTTCAGCCTGGCATGCGGGTGGAGGTGCCTTTTGGTGTCCGAGAAGTCCAAGCCTATGTCCTAGACCTGGTCTCCGCTAGCGATTATGAGGGGGAGCTCCGGCCCCTAACTGCCCTCTTGGACGATGTGCCTGTCCTCAACCAGGAATTCTTGGACTTGGGTCGCTATATGGCCGACCATTATTTTTCTTTCTTGGTGACCTGCTACCACGCCATGCTCCCGCGCCTGCTCAAGGTCAAGTATGAGAAGTACTTCCGGCCTACGGAAAATTTGCCCTATCTCGACCACCAGTATTATTTTGCCGACAAGGAGGCCTATGCCTGGACCCAAGCTGACCAGGACGGCCATTTAAAAAACTTGCTCAAGCTCAAGGACCAGGGCAAGCTGAGCTTGGAATACCGGGTGGAAGACCAGAAGCGGGTCAAGACCGAGAACTGGATCCAACCCCTCCTGGACCGGGAGGACTTAGAGGAAGTCCATGCCGGCCTGTCCAAAACGGCCCACAAGCAGGTCCTCCTCTGTGAACTGCTTATGGAACTCGAGGGTAAGTCCCTGCCCACACGGACGCTGCGGGAGGACTATGACCTCAGCATGCAGACGGTCCGAGCTGGGGAGCGCAAGGGTTGGCTCAAGGTCTATGAACAGGAGGTCCGCCGCGATCCCCTGGCCGACAGCGACTTTGAAGCGACCAAGCCCCTGCCTCTCTTACCTGAGCAAGCCCAGGCCTATGACCAGGTCAGCCAGGCTATGGCTGCCCAATCCGACCAGGTCTTCCTCCTCCAGGGGGTGACTGGGAGTGGGAAGACGGAGGTCTACCTCCAGCTCATCCAGAAGGCCCTTGAAGCGGGACAAAAGGCCCTGCTCCTAGTTCCTGAAATCGCCCTGACCCCCCAGATGGTCCGCCATCTCAAAGGCCGCTTTGCCGACCAGGTGGCGGTCCTCCACAGCCAGCTCTCAGTGGGGGAGCAATTCGATGAGTGGCGGCGGATCAGACGCCAAGAAGCCCAGGTCGTAGTGGGCGCCCGGTCTTCCATCTTTGCTCCTTTAGAGAATTTAGGCATTATTATTATTGATGAGGAACATGAGACCAGCTACAAGCAGGCTGACCAACCCCACTACCATGCCCGGGACCTGGCCAAGTGGCGGGCGGCCTACCACCACTGTCCCTTAGTCTTGGGTTCGGCCACGCCATCTCTGGAATCCCGGGCCCGGGCCCAGAACGGGGTCTACCAGCTCTTGACCATCCGCCAGCGGGCCAACCAGAAGCCCTTGCCTCAGGTGGAGATTGTGGATATGCGCGAGGAATTCCGCCATAAGAATTACTATCAATTTTCCCGTAAGCTGCGGGATGCTATCCAGGAGACCTTGGACCAGGGCCAACAAGTGGCGCTTATGCTCAACCGCCGCGGTTATGCGGCCTATATGATGTGCCGGGACTGCGGCTATGTCTTCAAGTGCGAGCACTGCGACGTGAGCTTGACCTACCATTACCAGGCCCAGTCGCTGGACTGTCACTATTGCGGCTATTCCATCCACCTGCCCCAGCGCTGTCCCCTCTGCTCGAACCAGCACCTGCGGGACTTCGGGACGGGGACGGAGCGGGTCCAAGAAGAGATTGAGGAGCTCTTTCCCAGGGCCAATCTCGTGCGGATGGATAATGATACCACCCGGCGCAAGGGGAGCACGGCCCGGCTCTTGAAGAAGGTGGAGACCGGGGAGGCCGATATTCTCTTGGGCACCCAGATGATTGCCAAGGGCCTGGACTTCCCCAATATTACCCTGGTGGGCGTTATCAATGCCGATACGGCCCTTAACCTGCCCGACTTCCGTTCCAGCGAAAAAACCTTCCAGCTCCTCACCCAGGTCAGCGGTCGGGCTGGACGTGGGGACTTGCCGGGCCGGGTCTTTATCCAGACCTATAACCCCGACCACTATGCCATCCAGCTGGCCCAGACCCAGGACTATGACAGCTTCTATCTCAAGGAGATGGCCTTCCGTAAGATGAACCATTATTCCCCATATTATTACACCATCCGCCTGACCGTCTCCCACTTCGACGAACGGGAGGCCCAGCTAGCCATGAGCCGGCTATCGCGCCTGCTCAGGTCCTATGACCAGGGCCAGGGCACGCGGATACTTGGTCCCAGCCAGGCGCCCATTGCCCGGCTCAAGAACCGCTATTATTTCCAGCTCCTCTTCCAATACCGCCAGCTCGACGGCTTGGACCAGACCTTCAAGGAAATCCAGGCCATGGCCCAGGAATGGAGCAAGAAACAAGTCTATATTGCCATTGATGTTGAACCGATGACGTTTATTTAGGAGGTACTATGAAAAATATTGTCTTTATGGGCACCCCAGATTTTGCTGTAAAAAGTTTACAAGCCCTCTTGGACCAGCCCGACTACCAAGTGGTCGCAGTTGTGACCCAGCCGGACCGTCCGGTGGGCCGCAAGCGGCGCTTGACCCCAACACCCGTTAAGGAAGTGGCCCTAGCCCACGACCTTAAAATCTTCCAGCCTGAACACATTGCCTCGGACCAAGAAATTGCTGATTTCTTTGACCAAGCAGAGCTGGATCTTTTAGTGACAGCGGCTTATGGGCAATTCCTGCCCCAAAGCCTGCTTGAAGCACCCAAGTACGGGGCGGTCAATGTCCATGCCAGCCTGCTTCCTAAGTATCGGGGTGGGGCGCCCATCCACTATGCCATCTGGAAGGGCGACCAGGAGACGGGTGTCAGCCTGATGCAGATGGTCCCTGCCATGGATGCAGGCCCTATCCTAGCCCAGGCTAAAGCCTCAATCGACGACCAGGTCACAGTGGCGGAAATGTTTGACCGCCTGGCTGACCTGGGGGCTGAGCTTTTAATCGACAAGCTGCCGGCCCTTTTTGCCGGGGACTTACAAGCGGTCCCACAAGATGAGGACCAGGCCACTTATGCGCCCAATATCAAGAAGGCTGAGGAGCGGATCGACTGGACAGAACCTGCCCAGGCCATCCACAACAAGATCCGGGCCTTCAACTCCTGGCCAGGTGCCTATGCCCTCTATGAGGACCAGCGCTGGAAGTTCTGGCGGACCGAGGTCTTAGCTGACCAAACGACCGACCAGGCCCCGGGAACCGTTATTGGGATCAAGAAGAAACCGGCCCAGTTCCTGATTGCAGCGGGCGACGGCAAGGTCCTCAATGTCCTAGAAATCCAACCTAATGGCAAGAAGCAGATGGATAGCGCAAGTTTCATTAATGGGGGGGCTGGCCATATTGACGTCAACGACCGCTTCGAATAAGCCAACTCTTAAGCAGTCCGCCCGCTACCAGGCCATGGAAAGTCTGACGGCAGTCTTCCAGGAGGGCGCCTATGTCAACCATGTCGTTAGCCAGACTATCCAGGACCAAGCCGTTGTCCCACGTGACCAGGCCCTCTATACCCAGCTAGTCTATGGGACCCTCCAGTACCAGATCCCGCTCGAGGCCCTTTTCAGCCACATGGTCAAACGTCCCAACCGGGTGAAGAAATGGCTCAAGCAGCTGATTCTCTTAAGTTATTATCAATATTATTACTTGGATGCTATTCCCGAACACGCCATCGTCAATGAGGCGGTTCGGATCGCCAAGAAGCGGGGCAATGCCAGCCTGGGCCGCTTTGCCAATGGGGTCCTCCGCAACAGCTTCCGCCAGTATCCTGACCTGGAGACCTTTATTGGGGAAAAAGCGGCCAGTGAAGTGGAAGTCGCTTCCCTTCGCTATAGCCTCCCCACTTATTGGGTGACCTACTTCAGGGACCGCTTCGGAAAAGAGGCTGAAGACTTGATGGCCTCCCTCAACCAGGCACCAGCCACGGCCATCCGCATCCTAGATTCGGATCGGGCGGCAGCGATTATTCAAGGCCTGGAAGACGAAGGCTATGTGCTCGAAGCCAGCCCCATTAATGCTTCCAGCTACCGGGTGACCAAGGGCAATCCTGCCAACAGCCAGGCCTTCAAGCAGGGGCTGATCACCATCCAGGATGAGTCAGCCAGTCTGGCAGCCCAGGCCCTCAACGTCCAAGCGGGTGACCGGGTTCTCGATGCGTGTGCAGCTCCGGGCGGGAAGACCGTCCAGCTAGCCCAGGCAGTAGGGGACCAGGGCCAGGTCTATGCCTATGACATCCAAGACGCTAAGCTGCCCTTGATCGAAGAGAACCTAGAGCGGACCGGGCTCCGGGACCGGGTCCAAGTGGCCAGCCAGGATGCCCGTCACTTGGGTCAGAATTTTGAAGCAGAGAGCCTGGACCGGGTCTTAGTCGATGCGCCTTGTTCGGGGGTGGGCCTTTTCCGTCGCAAGCCGGACACCCGCTACCACAAGGAGGCTGCGGACTTGACCGCCCTCCAGGCCATCCAAGTGGCCATCTTAGACGAAGTCACCCCTCTTTTGAAAAAGTCTGGCCTTTTGACCTATAGTACCTGTACAATAACAGAAGAAGAGAACCAAGCTGTCGTGGCCGCCTATCTCGACCGCCATCCAGAGATGGCCCTCGAAGCCGTGCCCGTCAAAGAAGCGGCGCTCCAGCGTGCCCAGACAGCCCAGGGGTGTTTGGAAATCTTACCCCATTATTATTCCAGCGATGGCTTTTTTATTGCCAACTTTAGAAAGGAGACAGAGGGAAGTGATTAGATGGAAGTAGCGAAGTTAACGGATATCGGCATCCAGCGAAAGGAGAACCAAGACCAGCTGGGGGATTTTTATAACCAATCCGACCAAGCTCTGCTGATCCTGTGCGACGGCATGGGCGGGCAGAATGCGGGCGATGTGGCCAGTGAGATGGCCCTTTTCCAGGTGGGTAAGGCCTGGGAGGAGACGGTGGATATGACCCACCAGCGGGCCAGGGACTGGTTCCAGCTGGTCCTGCAAGATGCTAATGACCGCTTGATCGAGAAGTCCCAGCAATACCATGACCTAGAAGGAATGGGAACGACCGTGGTGGCCATTGCCGTGATGGACCGGGAGGCGACCATTGCCCATATTGGCGACAGCCGGGCCTATCAGATCCGGGACGGGGCTATTAAGCAGATTACCAAGGACCATTCCTATGTCCAAGAACTCCTGGACCTCAATATGATCTCGGAAGAGGAGGCCAAGGCCCATCCGCAGAAGAATATCATCACCCAGTCCCTGGGCGTCAAGCCGGACTTCTATGTGGATATCGACCGGCTCCACCTCTATCCGGATGATGTCTTTGTCCTCTGCTCAGATGGTTTGAGTGATATGTTGGCAGATGAGGATATCCTAGCCATCATTGACCACTATCCCCACCTGGACGAGTCCATCCAACGTCTGGTGGAAGCGGCCAACCAAGCCGGGGGCAAGGATAATATTTCAGTGATTTTGGCACGGATTGAGGGGAGCGACGAGTATGCGAATCGGGCAGCTCATTGATGAGCGTTATGAGCTCTTAAGTCATATCGGTTCCGGTGGGATGGCCAATGTTTACCTGGCCTTTGACCACATCCTCGAGCGACAAGTTGCCATCAAATTTTTACGTTTAGACTTAGATGATGAAACGGACTCTATCCGCCGCTTTCGGCGCGAGGCCATGTCCATTACCGAACTCGACCATCCCAATATTGTGGACGTCTATGATATCGGGGACAAGGAGCGGGAGAATTATATTGTTATGGAGTATGTCGACGGCAAGGATTTAAAGACCTATATTCGCGACAACCATCCCATCTCGCCCCAGACCTACCAGGCTATCATGCTGCAGATCCTCGACGGGGTCCAGTGCGCCCACGACCACGGTATTGTCCACCGTGACCTCAAACCGCAAAATATTATGGTCAAGGCCGATGGAACCGTGAAGATCATGGACTTTGGGATCGCCATTATTTCGACGGAAACTTCCATTACCCAAACCTCCACTATCATTGGCTCGGTCCACTATCTCTCGCCGGAACAGGCCCGGGGGAGCTTGGCCACGGCCCAGTCGGATATTTATTCCCTGGGGATTGTCTCCTTTGAGATGCTGACGGGCCATGTGCCCTTCGATGGGGAGTCGGCGGTTTCCATCGCCCTCAAGCACTTCCAAGAGGACCTGCCCGCCTTAGACGCGGAAAGATCCCATATCCCCAACTCCATCCAAAATGTGATCTACAAGGCCACGGCTAAGGACCCCAGCGACCGCTACCAGAGCTGCCGGGACATGGCCGAGGACCTAGCGACCGCCCTGGATGCCGAAAATCTAGAAGTGCCCTTGGTCAATGGCTCGGGCTTAGCGGCTGAGACCATTATCCTGGCCAAGCCAGACTTGGACGCTCAGGCAGAGGCTGACAGACTGGACCAGACTTTGGTTTTGCCCACTGCCGGGGCGACTTCGGGGACAACTTCGACAAGCCAAGTGGAAGCGTCAGATCTTAAGCGGTCAGAAGGGCCTCGTCCTGCCCCAGCTGAGGACCGGACTGTAAAGACGCGGTCCCAGGGCATCTGGGCCAAGCTCCAGTCCCTGCCGCGCTGGTTAGTAGCCAGTGCCCTGGTCGTCCTCCTGCTTCTGTCAGTGACCGTTTACTCGGCCATGACCCGGGTCCGAGTGCCCGATGTGGCCAAGATGACCCCCGACCAAGCCGTCCAGCTGATCCAAGAAGCCGGCCTCCGGGTAGGGGACCAGCAGGAGGAAAGTTCGGAAGACATCCAGGATGGCCGGGTCACCCGGACCGATCCGGAAGCCAGCAGCCGGGTCAAGGAAGATGCTGAGATTGACCTCTATGTCTCTACCGGTCCCAAGAAGGTCACCCTCAAGGACTACCGCGACAAGCCTTTTGACGAGGCCAAGCGCGAGCTAGAAGATGAGGGCTTCAAGGTGAAGAAGGAAGAGGTCTATGATAACCAGATCAAGTCCGGCCATGTGGTGGACCAGGACCCAGGCTCAGGCCAGGAAGTCCAGGTCAAAGGGACCACGGTGACACTCAAGGTCAGCAAGGGGAAGGAGACCTTTAGCCTCCAAGACTTGGCTGGGAAGACCCAGTCCGAAGTTCAGGCTTATGCGGATTCGATTGGTCTTAACCTGACCACTTCCAGTGAGTATTCCAACCAAGTGGAAGCAGGCCGGGTCATCCGCCAAAACCCTTCGCCTTCGACCAAGGTCCAAGCCGGTGACAGCCTGTCTGTGGTCCTTTCCCTAGGCCCTGAGAAGCCAGCCACCGTCCAGTTCTCCCACACCATCACCATCCCTTACAGCGATCCAGCTGAGGGCGAGGAAGAGGAAGAAGAGGAGAGCCGGTCATCATCCAGCTCCAGTTCCTCCAGACACTCCCGCCAAGACCGCCGCAATGACAGCACGGTCGGCCTGCGCAACTTGGCAGAACCGACCGCCCTCTTCAAGTCATGGCGGACCTGGCCTGTCTGGACCCGGGTCCAAGCCAGTGAGTGGACCAAGGACCAGCCGCTCTTGGCCCGTGGTGAGAACCATATTGAGATCTACATTGATGACTACAACCATTCCTATGCCAGTCCTGCCGACAGCTTCACCATTTCCCGGGATACCTCCTATACTCTGGATTTTGAAACCGTGGAAGGTGACATCGCCTCCTTCAAGGTGGTCCGGGACGGCCGTACCATTATAGAAAACCGGGTGAAAGCCAGTGACTAAGACAGACTACCAAGGACAGATTGTCCACGCCCTGAGCGGTTTCTACTATGTGGAAGAAGCTCAGAGCCATCAACGCTATGAAACCAGGGCTCGGGGCCAATTTCGAAAGACTAAGACCAGCCCTTTAGTCGGGGACTATGTGCGTTTTATCGCCGACCATGACCGGGAAGGCCTGATCACAGAGGTCCTGCCACGCAAAAACCAGCTCCAACGGCCCCCTGTGGCTAATGTTGACCTGGCCTTCCTCGTGGTCTCAGTCAAGGAACCCAGCATCTCGCCCAAGCTCTTGGACCGCTTCCTGGCTTATCTGGCCTATGAAGGCATCGAGGTGGTCCTCTATTTCAGCAAGCTGGATCTCTTAGCAGAAGACGAGCGGGCGGAAGTGGCAGACTTCATGGCCCTCTATGAAAAAATTGGCTACCGGGTCTTCCAAAGTGATGCCCTGGACCTAGCTGACCTGGAAAGCTTTAGCCAGGGCCAGACCATGGTCGTGGTGGGCCAGTCGGGGGTGGGCAAGTCGACACTCCTCAACCGCCTCTTGCCCGAACTTGACTTAGAGACGGCAGAAGTCTCCAAGTCCCTGGGCCGGGGCCGGCATACCACCCGGGATGTCCAGCTCCATGACCTCTTAGGGGGCAAGTTCTTGGATACCCCAGGCTTCTCCTCTATCGACCTGCCGGACATGGAAGCGGCCGAGCTGACGGGGTGTTTTCCAGATATCGCCGCCTATGCTCCCGCCTGCAAGTTCCGCGGCTGCCTCCACCTCAAGGAGCCCAAGTGTGCGGTCAAGGCAGCGGTAGCGGAAGGGGAGATTGAAGAATCTCGCTATACCTCCTACTGCCAGCTCCTGGACGAACTCGCCAAGCGTAAACCCAAGTATTAGAAACTATATGAAAGAAGGAATCCAAATGAAAATTGCCCCATCTATTCTCAGCGCTGACATGTCAGCCTTTGCGAGTGAAGTGAAACGGATTGAGGAAGCCGGTGCCGACTGGGTCCATATCGACATCATGGACGGCCACTATGTCCCAAATCTAACCTTTGGGGCACCCATTGTCGCCGCCCTCCGTCCCAAGTCCAAGCTCTTCTTCGACTGCCATCTCATGGTCAGCCGGCCCGAAGACTATGTGGACAGCCTAGCTGAAGCAGGCGCGGACCAGATGACCGTCCATGCCAATGCTAGCCAGCACCTCCACGCCCTGATCCAAAAGATCCACGGCCAGGACATGAAGGCAGCAGTGGCTTTGAATCCTGCTGATCCTGTAAGCTTGGTGGAGCCGGTTTTAGGCCAAGTTGACATGGTCCTTGTGATGACCGTCAACCCCGGCTTCGGCGGCCAGGCCTTCCTGCCTGAAGTGACCGATAAGATCAGTCAGCTGGCCCAAATCCGCGATGAACGAGGCTTGGACTTCCTGATCCAAGTCGACGGCGGGATCACAGACCAGACCATCAAGACCTGCTACGACAAGGGGGCGGATGTCTTCGTCGCTGGCTCCTATGTCTACGGCCAAGAAGATGTGAAAAAAGCCATCCTTTCCCTGAGAGAAGCGGTGATCTAATGAGTCATGCGCAAGCCTTGCTGGTGGGGAGCGGGGACTTGGATGCCAAGTGGCTGGAGAGCCTGGACCTGGGTCCGGATGACTTTTGCCTGGGGGTGGACAAGGGAGCCCGTCGACTCTTAGAAGCCGGCATGCCCTTGGACCTGGCCCTTGGTGACTTCGATTCGGTGACAGCGGAAGAGAAGGCATGGATTTGTTCAAAAGCCAAGCAAGTGGTGGAACTGCCCGCCATGAAGGACGCCACCGACTTGGAGGAAGCTCTGGACTATCTCTTAAAGATGAACTGGCAGGGGACCATCCGGTGTTTGGGCTTTCTCGGTGGGCGCTTGGACCACACCCTGAGCATGGTCTGGTTGGGTTACGAGGATCGCTACCGGGAGATTCTCGAGCAGTTGACCTTCGAAGACCCCTACAACAGCCTGGGCTTCCTCTTGCCCGGTGACCACCAAGTCGACCGCCAGCCCGATAAGAAGTATCTGTCTTTTATTGGCCTGGGACCGGTGGCGGACTTGACCTTGAACCAGGTTGTTTATACCCTGGACAACTACCAGATGACCACCCCGCGCGCCTTTATCTCCAACGAATTCCTGCCCGATGTGTCGACCATGACCCTGAGCTTTACTTCGGGGCGTCTCTTGGTGATCCAGAGCCGGGATGCTTGGCGGTAAAAAAATCTTGCGAGGGACTGGACTTTATGCTATGATTGTTTGGTACATGATTTTTGAACGAAGGGAGTATGATGACATAATGGCTAAAGAATGCTACTTCACAGGTCGTAAAGCAAAAACAGGAAATAACCGTTCTCACGCTTTAAACGCTTCAAAACGTTCATTTAAAGCAAACTTACAAAAAGTTCGTATTATTGAAGACGGTAAACCTAAACGTGTATGGGCGTCAGCTCGTGCTATCAAATCAGGTCTTGTTAAGCGTGCCTAAGACTTATAAATAAAAAATGGAGCTGGGATTGTGGTCTCGGCTTCTTTTTTTGTGCTTAAAATTAAATGGTGCTGGTGAGCATGCGTTCCGTCTTGAGTTTGATCGTTAAATCTTGGAGGACCAAGAACGGCTTTCGCCGTTTTGTACTATATCCGTAAGTCGCTAGTGTTCCAGCAGCTCATCGACAATGTTATAAGTGAAACTGGTGCATCATGGACACTTTGTCTTTTTCTTTTATCTAATTTTTCCCCTTAAATGGGTTGACATATGAAAAGTCGTTCAATTATAATAAGATTACGAATGAGTAAGATTTCATGTAAGCCTTTGATTGATAGATGAACAAATATTCATATAATCGCGATTTAAGGAGGAAAATCAAATGTCTGAAAAAAGTTTAGAGGTCCAAGGGCAGGCAGCCCGGGCGGCCCATGAAGACCAGCACGACCATGACGGCAAGTTACCGGTTATCATGTACTTTGTCGGCTTAGCAGCTTTCTTTGTCGGCCTATTCCTGGAGGCCCGGGGCTTAGCCTATGCCAACCTAGCCTTCACAGTGGCGATTGTGACCGCTGGCTACCATATTATTCTCGAAGGTTTTGGCGATACCATTCGCAAGAGTCTCGAAAATAAGAAATTCTTACCCAATATCCACTTCCTCATGGCCCTAGCTACGGCCGGTGCCATGGCCATTGGCAACTTCGAAGAAGGGGCGCTCTTGATTGTGATTTTTGCAGGGGCCCACTTCTTGGAAGACTATGTGGACGGCAAGAGCAAGCGTGAGATTACCAATCTCCTGCAGATGAACCCAACAGAGGCCCGCTTGATTTTGGCCAATGGCGAGACCCAGCTGGTTCCTGTCGATCAGGTGAAGGTGGGCGACCAGTTGAAAGTCCTCAATGGCGACCAGATTCCAACTGACGGGGTCATCCTGTCGGGCTTGACCACGGTTGACGAATCTTCCATCAATGGCGAGAGTATGCCTAAGGAGAAGGGGGAGGGTGACGAGGTTTTCGGTTCGACCATCAACGGGACCGGGACCTTCACCATGGAGGTCACCAAGGACAGTTCAGAGACAGTCTTCGCCCAGATCCTAGACATGGTCAACCAGTCCCAGTCCAGTCTGACCAAGACCGCCAGCCTTATCCAGCGCCTGGAACCCAAGTATGTGACCTTTGTCCTCCTCCTCTTCCCCTTCGTCCTCCTGTCCGGTCCCTACATCTTCGGCTGGACCTGGGAGATGAGCTTCTACCGGAGCATGGTCTACCTAATCGCCGTTTCCCCTTGTGCTCTGGCTGCTAGCGCCGTGCCCGCGACCCTGTCCACCATCTCCAACCTGTCTAAAAAAGGGGTCCTGGTCAAGGGTGGGGCCTACCTCTCCAAGGTCGCTGAGCTCAAGGCCATCTCCTTCGATAAAACGGGTACCCTAACTTACGGCAAGCCCAGCGTGACCGATGCCTACTTCGATGCCTCGGTCGATGAAGCGGCCATGGTCGATATCCTTGTTGCCATGGAAAAGGAATCCAACCATCCCCTAGCTACTGCCATCCTCAAGCACTTCACGCCCCAGACTGCACCTGTTTTAACTGTTGCAAACGAACTGGGACGGGGCTTGTCAGCCAACTACCAAGGCCAGGCCTACCGGATCGGCAAGCCTTCCTCCTTCGACCAAGTCAAGGCAGACTTTAAGGCCAAAGAAGAAGCGCTGGGCCAAGAAGGCAAGACCGTGGTTTACATGGCGGTCAATGAAGAAGTGGTCGGCCTGATCGCCCTCATGGACCTGCCCAACCCAGCGGCCAAGGAAGCCATCGATTACTTTAACCGGGAAGGTATCCACACCACCATGATCACCGGTGACGCCAAATTAACCGGGGAAGCAGTGGGCCGGATGATCGGCATCCAGGAAGTAGTAGCCAATGTCATGCCCGAAGACAAGGCCAGCATTGTGGCGGACCAGAAGACCCGCTTCGGCACCACCGCCATGCTAGGGGATGGGGTCAACGACGCACCCGCCCTCGTCAAGGCCGATGTGGGCGTGGCCATGGGGGACGGAACGGACGTGGCCATGGACGTAGCTGACCTGGTCCTCATGCAAAACGACCTCTCCAAGATGGTCTACGCCCACCACTTAGCCAAGAAGATGGACCGGATCACCTGGCAAAACATCGCCTTCTCCATGCTGGTCGTGCTAACCCTGGTCACCCTCAACTTCCTTGGCAAGATGGACATCGCGATTGGCGTCATCATGCACGAAGGGTCCACCATCCTCGTCATTATTAACGCCCTCCGCCTCTTACTGACCCCACGTGAGTTTAAATAAGCGGGCGAATAAAAGGATGCTGGTGGACAGCCAAGCTCCACTGCGGCTCACAAATCAATAGCCGTACTTTATCCATTGCTTGAAATAAAAATGAAAAGCGAACGCTTGTGAATGACTAGCGTTCGCTTTTTTGACGGTGGGAGTGAAGGGAAGCCAGACGGGGCTCTCAAAAATAGAAACGGACAAATCACTAACATTCTTGACCATAAAGACTGAGAACCTGCCACTTCTCAAGGGGACTGGCAGTATCGGCACGAGAAGCTGCCACTTCTCAAGGGGACTGGCAGTATCGGCTTGAGCAGCTGCCACTTCTCAAGGGGACTGGCAGTATCGGCACGAGAAGCTGCCACTTCTCAGAGGAACTGGCAGTATCAGCTTTAGAAGCTGCCTTTTTTCAAAGGAAGTGGCAATATCGACTCAAGAACCCGCCACTGCTCAAAGGAAATGGCAAAATCTCGATTTCTTATTGCCTTATCATTTAAGATAAGCTTTTGTATTTCTCGCGATTGAAAATGCCTAGCACAATTAAGGTCATAGAAGAGTTAAGATTTGAGCAGGAGTGGAGCTTGAAAGTGATCGTTAGCCATGAATTAGCAAGGATAGGGTGTGACGGCTAGCGGGAGAAATAGAGCTCTGGAGCCAAAAGACAGAGAAGACTGCAAGTCTTCGGCGGCTATTTGTGAAGAGGAGCTATTTCTGCTAGCCTGAACCCGACTAAGCAGGGTGAGAGGGCTGGCGGTTAGCTTTCGTTCACTGGAGCAAGTCACCAGAGCAGTCTGCAAGACTGCGGCGGGGACTTGTGAAGTGACACGAAAGCTGCCAGACCGAACCCGACTAGAAGCGAATTACGGGGCGTAGGCGTAAACCGTACGGACCCAAACCTGCTCCAAAAGTCAACCCTGACTCCACTTCACAAAATCTAGGCGAGCCTTTAGCAAGGCTCTTCTAGATTTTGCTCCAGTGGTTCAGGCTTAACCGACTTTTGTCGCACTCTAATTCTTTGAAGCTCGCTAGGTGAGAAGAAGGTAGCAACGCTGCTGGCGCAGCCTTGAACTTCATCTCTAAGTCGCTCCGCTCCAAGAGCTGAAGCTGCTCGAACCGGTGCCACGGCTCTTCAAGGGCCAACTTCAAAAGCGCAACGCATGCTCACTCGCAATTACTATTAAGCAACCTATATTTACGATTTACCAGCTTTTTAAATAATAAATATCTTAATTTACATAATTTAGCTAAAGAATATAGTATAATGAGAGAGAATGTGTAGAAATTGTGCTTTGAATCCGTTACACTATTCATAAGGATTTTTTAAATTAATAGCTTCATATATCTATAAGGAGGCTTTTTAGATGACAGTAAAAATGGAAGCAAAACATGGTGAAATTGAAATTAGTGACGAAGCCATTGCCATGGTAGTCGGCAAGGCCACCACCCAAAACTACGGCGTGGTCGGCATGGCCTCGAAGAATCAAATTCGTGACGGCATCCAAGAAATTCTCAACCGAGAAAACTATGCGCGCGGCGTGGTGGTCCACAGTGAAGACCAACGCGTGGTTGTAGATGTCTATATTATCGTGAACTATGGTACTAAGATCTCCGAAATTTGTCGTAACGTCCAAAGTTCTGTGAAGTTTGAGTTGGAGAAGGTCCTAGGCCTCTCTGCCAACGTGGTGAATGTCTTTGTCCAAGGCATTCGAACGGATGTCGACTAGGAAAGCTTGAGGAGGTTTAATGTGAATTCGATAGATGCAAAAGAGTTAAAAAATATGATTTCGGTAGGGGCTAAGCGCCTCGAAGACCAGGCGGAATATGTCAATTCCTTGAACGTCTTCCCGGTTCCAGATGGGGACACAGGGACGAATATGAGCCTTTCCTTCACTTCAGGCTGCGACCTGGTGACGACTAATAATGCCCAAGATGTCGGTCAGGTAGCCCAAGACCTCGCCAAGGGACTCTTGATGGGCGCCCGGGGCAACTCCGGCGTGATCCTGTCGCAGTTATTCCGTGGTTTCGCCAAGGGCTGCGAGGAGAAGGAAGTCCTCTCCGGCCAAGACCTGGCGGATGCTTTTAACCATGGGGTGGAAACAGCCTACCAAGCAGTGATGAAACCAGTGGAAGGGACCATCTTAACCGTGGCGCGCGAGGCAGCAGAAGCGGGGATGGCCGCCGCCAAACAGCAGGATGATCCTATCCATGTCATGGAAGAAGTCCACAAGGGGGCGGAGGAAGCGCTGATCAAGACGCCAGACCTCCTGCCTGTCCTCAAAGAAGTGGGCGTTGTCGATAGTGGGGGCCAAGGCCTCTTCATTATTTACACCGGCTTTTTAGAAGCGCTCAAGGGTGAAAAGATCGAAGTCGATGACAAGGTCGGCATGTCTCAAGCAGATGTGACGGAACTGGCCCACCAAGAAAACTTCTTCAAGACCTCCCATGCCGTGTCCAATGAAGACATCACTTATGGCTACTGCACGGAGATCATGGTCAAATTGGGCGAAGGGGAAACTGTTACCGACAGCTTCGACTATGAGACCTTCCGCAACTTCCTCAACGACCTGGGCGACTCGCTCCTGGTAGTTAACGACGAAGAAGTGGTCAAGGTCCACGTCCATACCGAACACCCCGGCCAAGTGCTCGAATATGGGCAAAAATTTGGCTCGTTGATTAAGATCAAGGTCGACAACATGCGCCTCCAACACGACACCATCCTCGAAGGCAAGGCCCAAGCCTCTGCGCCAGCCAAGCCTAAGGAAAAAATTGCCGTGATTGCGGTGGCAGCTGGCCAAGGTATCCAGGACATGTTCCAGAGTCTGGGCGTCTCCAAGGTCATCAATGGCGGACAAACCATGAACCCATCGACGGAAGACATTGTCAAGGCGGCCCAAGAAGTCAACGCGGAAAGCTATCTGATCTTGCCGAATAATAAGAACATCTTCATGTCCTCCAAGCAGGCGGCGGAGATCTTGGACCAAGACGCCCGCGTGGTGGAATCCAAGTCCATCTCCCAAGGTCTGACGGCCATGTTAGGCTACAACCCAGAAGCCAGCCTGGATGAGAATGCGGAAGCCATGACTAGCGAACTGGCCTATGTCAAGTCTGGCCAAGTCACCACCTCTGTCCGCGATACCAAGATTGGCGACCTCACCATTAAGGAAGGCGACTACATGGGCATCGTCGACGGCGACATCATCAGCAGCCAAGCTGACCGAAAAGCCCAAACCCTAGCAACCGTTGAGGCCATGCTGGATGAGGATTCCGAAATCGTGACCCTCTTCTTCGGCGAGGGGGTAAGCCAAGACGAAGCAGAGGCTTTGGCAGAGGAAGTCGAAGCCAAGCACGAGGACATCGAAGTGGAAGTCCACGAAGGCCAGCAACCGGTCTATGCTTATTTGATTTCGGTGGAATAGGAGGATAGTACCTTATGAGCATGGTAAAGTAAAATTTGCCAGTTGCTTAATAAATTTTATTACGAAAAAACAAAAATCTCCCATTTCAATAGATGGAGAAAAAAGCAGTGTCAATGTAAATGGTGCTGCTAAAGAGGGTTCTGCCGTTTGAGGTGGGACCTTTTTTGTTTATCTTATTGATCATAATGAGTCTGCTTTCAAAAAATGATTTTAAAAAATAAAAAGGCATGTGCTATTTAAGTAAGGTATGCTGCTGAGCATGGCATTGTTGATGATTATTACAAGTAAAGACATATCTTGGACAAATTATGGAAAGACAATATTGATTCATGATGCATTCTAAAGTTTGAGTAGTGAGATTTTAAATTTTTCAGTTTTAGTTTTAATAGGTATGCAATATTTTTTGCGGGTTAAGTCTGAGCAGAAGTGGAGCGTTGAAGTTGGTCCTTAGCCGTGAAGAGCAAGTAAAGCGAATTACGGATCGTTGGCGCAAGCCTTACGAGCCGTTTGAGATTTGCTAGGCGAGAGACCAAGGCTCGAGCCGGTGCCACGGCTTTTCAAGGACCAAATTCAACAGCGCAACGGATGCTCATCAGCACAGCCTTAATCAACCATTTATTTCTTTGTAAATACAAAATCTGTACAAATCCCCCAAAACTTCGGGACAAAGACTTTCCGGTGATCGGCTCAGTTGATAGGCCCTGCCTTGCTTTGGCCAGCCCTTGGATAGGCAGGAGGGGAAATGCTTGTAGGCTAACTATAATTTAGTGTTATAATAACCTTAATGAGGAAAATTGCAGAGCCCAGTGCTTGTGGCTAGTGGGCGTGGGAGGAATGTTGGAATGAACGGCAAGCAGACGAATATTGGGATTTTGGATTTTATTCCCCGGGACAAGGACACGACGGCGGCGGATGCTTTTGATAGCTCGGCCCAGTTGATCCAGTATGCGGACCAGCTCCAGCTAAAACGCTACTGGTTTGCGGAGCACCACAGCACACCGTCGATCTTTAGCTCGAGTCCTTTCTTGCTGACGGCGCACTTTGCCTCAAAGACCGAGCAGATCCGGGTAGGGGTTGGGGGCGCCATGGTCAATAACCAGTCGACCTATCAGATGGCGGAGAAGATCCGCACCCTCCAGGCCATGTACCCCAACCGCGTCGATGCAGGCCTAGGCAAGAGCCGATCTGGGGATGCCATGAATGACATCCTGGACCGGGAATTCTTCCAGTCTGACTTGACTTATGAGGAGAAGCTCCAGTCAACGGCGGCTTTCTTGGCGAATTCCTTTCCGCCTGGCCACCCCTATGCCAACCGGCTCTTGATTCCCCACCGGGTGGGGGACCAGCCTGAGCTCTTTATCCTAGCTGGGAGTGCCAACAATGTTCAAGCAGCAGCGCGGATGGGTTTTGGTTTGAACTATGGCCTCTTTATCAACAGCGACCTTAAGGAAGCTGAGCGGGCCATTGCCGACTACCGGGCTAATTTTGAGCCCTCCGCCTTCTTCAGCCAGCCCCGGGTCATTGTGTCCTTATATGTGGTAGCAGCCTATGATGAGAAGCTCCTGCCCGCCCTGGAGACGGCAGTTGACTATTGGAGCCTAGCCTTCAAGTTCGACAAGCGGTCGGTCTACCAGCTCCTCTCGGTCGATGATGCTGCCGATTTCCCCTTTGACCAGCGAGAAAAAGCCCTCTTGAGGGAGAACAAGAACCAAAAAGTCGTCGGGACGCCCAAACAGGTGGCCAGCCAGCTCCAGAGCTTGAAGAAGCGCTTGGACTGCGACGAATTCATGGTGCTCAACCAACTGCCGGCCCACATTTACCGCAAACAATTGTTGGAAATCTTGAGCGAGATAGTGATTTAAGGCCATTTATGTTAAAATTAAAGAAGAATATTTAGAAGGGAAGTGAAGCATGATGTCAAGTCTTTCCGATCCGGTGACAAAGATCCCAGGGGTAGGTCCTAAGACGGCCGAGCGCCTGGAAAAAATTGGAATTGTAACGGTGAAGGACTTGCTCTACCACTTCCCTTTTCGCTATGAGGACTTATCGGTGAAGGATGTGGCCGAACTAGAAGACGGGCAGAAGGCGACGGTCATGGGCCGGGTCACAACGCCCGCCGTTATCGATTATTTTCGCGGCAAAAAGGGCAGCCGGCTGACCTTCACCCTGGCCGTCCAGCACGAGGTCTTGCGGGTGGTCTTCTTCTACCAGCCCTATCTTAAGGACAAGGTCAAGGTAGGGGAGGACTTGGTGGTCTACGGCAAGTTCGACGCCAACCGCCAGCAGATGATTGGCCAGCGGATTATTGACCTGGCCCAGTCCGATGACCTGAGCGAACAAGCCTCGGTCTACCGGCTGACGTCCGGCCTGTCCCAGAAGCAGCTCGTGACTTATATCCGCCAGGCCTGGGAGCTCTACGCTGACCAGATTGAAGAAGTCCTGCCCGATGAATTGCGGGAGAAATATGGCCTAGTGACCCACCGCCAAGCCCTGGAGTGGATGCACTTTCCAGCGGATGGGGAGGCCTCCCGCCAGGCCCGCTACCAGATCAAGTACCAGGAATTCTTCCTCTATATCCTCCGCATCCAATGGCGGAAGCAAGTCAAGCGCCGGTCTGAACAAGGCATTGCCATCGCTTACGACAACCAGGCCCTGGTCCGCTTTATCCAGTCCATTCCCTTCGAACTCACCCAGGGACAAAAAGAAGTGGTCAATGAGATTTGCGCTGACCTCCGCCAACCCTATCAGATGAACCGTCTCCTCCAGGGGGATGTGGGGAGCGGGAAAACGGTCGTAGCCTTCATTGCCTTAATGGCGGCTGTCTACGGAGGCTACCAAGGGGCTTTTATGGTACCTACAGAGATCCTTGCCGACCAGCACTACCAGTCGGCCCAGAGCCTCCTGCCTTCTGACCTTAAGCTGGCCTGTCTGACGGGGTCGACCAAGGCCGCCGATCGCCGGCAGATTCTTGAAGACCTGGCCAATGAAGACCTAGACCTCTTGATTGGGACCCATGCCCTGATCCAGGACGAGGTCGACTTTGCTCAGCTCGGCTTCATCATTATCGATGAGCAGCACCGCTTCGGGGTCAAGCAGCGGGCACGTTTGATCGAGAAGGGCAAGTGGGCCCTGCCCAATGTTCTCTACATGACGGCAACCCCTATCCCGCGGACCTTGGAGATCACCACCATGGGCGACATGGACGTCTCCAAGCTCAAAGATCTGCCCAGCGGCCGCCAGCCCATCACCACGACTTGGCTGCGTCCCAGCCAGGAAGAGACGGCCCTGGACCAATTGGAAGGGGAGCTTCGATTGGGCCACCAGGCATATATTATTTGCCCCCTGATTGCGGAATCGGAGACCCAGGAAGCCCAGAACGCTGAAGAGATCTACCAGCGCTTTTGCACTTACTTTGCGGGCCGCTTCCAGGTGGGCCTCCTCCATGGTAAAATGTCCAATGAGGAGAAGGACCAGGCCATGGCTGACTTCCAGGAGCGAAGAAGCCAGGTCTTGGTGGCCACCACGGTGGTTGAGGTCGGGGTCAATGTCCCCAATGCGACCTTTATGATAATCCTGGACGCTGACCGCTTCGGCCTGGCCCAGCTCCACCAGTTGCGCGGGCGTGTGGGCCGGGGGGATGCCCCCTCCTATTGCGTCCTGATTGCCGACCCCCGTACCGAGAACGGTCGTGAACGGATGGCCATCATGACCCAGTCGACGGACGGCTTCTACCTGAGCCAGGCTGACCTGGAGCTCCGGGGGGCGGGGGATTATTTTGGCACCAAGCAGAGTGGCCTACCTAGCTTCAAACTGGCGGATCCCCTGGCGGACGCGACCATCCTCGAAGCCGCCCGCCAGGATGTGGGCTACTTCATGCCCTATCTGGAGACCCACGCTGGCGACTATCCCCAACTCTTGACCTATCTCAAGGCCCTGGACCAGGATGTTCAAGCCTAGCCCTTTTGACCAATGAAGCAAGACAAAACAAGGATTAAAGGAGAAAACAATGAAAATTGCAATTGATGCCATGGGCGGCGACCACGCCCCAGAAGTTCCTCTGAGAGGCGCTCTCAAGGCTGCCCAGGAATACCCAGACTTAGAGATTCAACTATACGGCCAGACGGAGGCCCTAGATGCCTATCTGCCCGACGCCCTGCCGGCTAACCTCCAAATCGTCGAGGCAGAGGAAGTCATTGGGACAGCAGAAGAACCCGTCAAGGCCCTCCGCCAGAAGAAAAAATCTTCCATGGTTCTCGGCTTAAAGGCCGTGCGCAAGGCCCAGGCCGACGCCTTTATCTCAGCCGGCAATTCGGGCGCTCTGATGGCCGGGGCCCTCATGCAGGTGGGGCGGATGAAGGGCATTAGCCGGCCCGCCTTCCTAGTCAACATGCCCTGCTTTACAGACTTCAACAAGTCCTGGGTCCTGATCGATGGAGGCGCCAATGTGGACAACAAGCCAGCCCACCTCCACCAATACGCCATCATGGGCTCGGCCTACATGGCGGCGGTCAAGGGGATCGACCAGGCCCGGATCGGTCTCTTGAACAATGGCAAGGAAGCCGGCAAGGGCAACCAGCTCACCCAGGCCGCCTATGAGCTCCTCAGCCAGGAAGAGACCATCAACTTCATCGGCAATGTGGAACCCAGCGAGGTCCTCAACGATGCTTGCGATGTGGTCGTGGCAGATGGTTTTGCGGCCAATATGGTTCTCAAGAGCCTGGAAGGGGCTAGCAAGGCCTTTGTGACCCTCTTGTCCGACACCCTGAAGACGGCCTCCTGGAAGAGTAAGGTCGCCGGTCTCTTAGTCAAAGAAGACCTCAAAACCGCCTTTGCGGGCCTCAACTCCGATAATATTGGTGCCGGTGTGGTCTTTGGCGTCAAGCAACCGGTCCTTAAGTGCCACGGCTCAGCCAAGGATGATGCCTTCTACTATGCCATCCTCCAAGCCCGGCAGATGGTCGATAGCCAGCTTTACGACCAACTAGCCCAAGACTTTGCAGTTTTAGCCCAAAGAGAGAAAGAGGAAGATTGAGATGGAAGTGGAGTTAAAAGTCTTTCAAATGATCATTGACCGCTATGGGGTGGAAGCCGAACGCGTCAGCCGGGACCTGTCCTTCACTGACGACCTCGGCGCCGACTCCCTGGACGTGGTGGAATTGATTATGGAACTTGAAGACATCTTCGGCATCCAGATCCCTGATGATGAGGTAGAGTCGATCGAAACGGTGGGGGATGTCCTCGATTACATTCGCGATAACGTCCCCTCAGCCGAGGATAAAGCCTGAGGATAGATAGCGATGGAATGTCCGAGCCCTGCTGGATATTCCATCGCTTAGTCTATTTATTTCGGTATAGATATAGAAAAAATGTAAGTGTAAACTGTAAACGGTGCTGGTGAGCATCCGTTGCGCTGTTGAATTTGGTCCTTGAATTATAGAGGGTCAATAACGGCTAACGCCGTTTTGTACTATATCCGTAAGTCGCTAACGCTCCAACGGCTATAGCAGCACCGGCTCTTTAACGATCAATTTCAAGACGTAACGGATGCTCACTAGCACCATTAAATTAAAAAAAATATATTACAAAAAAGAAAGCGAGCGATTGGTATGAATTTTGATGCGATTAAGGACTTATTTTCCAGCCAATTCGGTTTAGAGATCCAGAATTTGGCTTATTATGAAACAGCCTTCACCCATTCCAGCTATGTGAATGAGAAGAAGCGCGAAGACCTGAATGACAATGAACGAATTGAATTCTTAGGGGATGCAGTGATTGAGCTCCTCGTCTCTAATTACCTCTACGCCCACTATCCCGAACTCCGCGAAGGCGACCTCTCCCGCTTCCGGGCCCGGATTGTCTGCGAAGAGAGCCTGTCCAAGCGCTGTGTGGAACTAGGCTTGGACCGCTTGATCCGCCTGGGCAAGGGGGAAGAGGCTAATGGCGGGCGCCAACGTCCCGGCCTCCTGTGCGACCTCTACGAAGCGGTCTGTGGGGCAGTCTACAAAGACCTAGGTCTAGAAGCTGTCGAAGTGATCCTGGCTGACAATATCTATCCTAAGATCAAGGCTGGGCGCTTTAACCGCCAAGTGGACCCTAAGACAGCCCTCCAGGAAGAATTACAGAAGAACGGTGAAATCAACCTCTCCTATGACCTGCTTGAAGAGTCCGGACCGGCCCACAACCGGGTCTTTCGCATGGCCGTTTCACTCGACGGCCAAGTTATCGGGGAAGGCCAAGGCCAGTCCAAGAAGGCCGCCCAACAAGCTGCGGCCCAAGAAGCCTTAGACCAACTCGCTAAGAAAGACCAGTAGAAGGGGGCTTTCAGTGTATTTAAAGTTAATCGAATTGACCGGCTTTAAGTCCTTTGCGGAGAAGACCCGGATTGAATTGGACCGGGGCTTTACAGCTATTGTCGGCCCCAATGGTTCGGGCAAGTCCAATATTACCGAGGCCATCAAGTGGGTGCTCGGCGAACAATCGGCCAAGTCCCTGCGCGGCAAGCGGATGGATGACGTCATCTTCGCCGGGTCGGAGGCCAAGCGCAAGGCCCAGTATGCCGAGGTGACTTTGACCTTCAACAATGAGGACCGGGTCCTGGCCATTGACCAGGACGAGGTGTCCATCAGCCGCCGCTATACCCGGTCAGGGGAAGCCACTTACATGATCAACCGCCGCCAGTGCCGGCTCAAGGACATCACGGAACTGATGCTGGATACCGGCGTGGGCCGGGATTCCTTTTCCATTATTTCCCAAGGACGGGTGGAGGCGATTTTCACCCAGAAGGCGGAAGAGCGGCGGGGGATCTTCGAAGAGGCAGCTGGCGTGATGAAGTACAAGACTCGCAAGGTCGAGGCCGAGCGCAAGTTAGCCCGGGCCGAGGACAATCTCAACCGGATTGAAGATATTTTAAGCGAGGTGGCGGGCCAGCTCGAACCCTTGGAGGACCAGCGCAATGTCGCCCTCAAGTACCAGGCGACCAAGCAGGAGCTCTCAGAGATTGAGATCGCCCTGACCAGCGTCCAGGTGGAGACCCTGTCCGAGCAGTGGCAGGTGGCCCAGCGCGACCTGGAGGAGTGTAAGGACCAAGTTAACCAGCTCAAGGCCGACCTGAAGACCTACCAGGACCAAGCCGACCAGGTCAAGAGTCAGGAAGAAGCCAAGGAGAACCAGGTCAACCAGCTCCAGACGGACTATGTGGATACGGTCCAAAAGACCGAGAAGCTCCAAGGGAAGATCCGTCTCTACCAAGAGAAGCAGGACTTCCACCAGCGCGACCAGACCAGCCAGCAGAACTTCTTAGCTGAGCTTGACCAGGGCATCCAAGAAGCCAAGCAGGAAGTCGAAAAGCTGAGCCTTCACTTGGACCGGGTGCGCCAAGACTATGCCGACCAGGAAAAGGAACACCAGCGGCTCAACCAGGCCCTGGAGGAATTGACTGCCGGCCAGGCCGAGCTTTTGGAGACCAAGCGCAATGACTATATCGACGCCCTCCAGGCCCAGGCCCGCTACGATAACGAACAAAAAGAAATCACTAAGGAAAGCGACCGGCTTAAAGACCAATTGGCCCGCTACCAGAAGGACCAGGAAGCCAAGCAAACCCACTACGATAAGCTGATCAAGGAGCGGGAAGACCGCGACCAGGCCTACCAGGAAAAAAAGCAGGCGACCGAAGACTTGCTCAGCAACTACCAAGAACTCGCCCAAGAGGCCAAGACCTACCAGGCCGACTTGGAAGCAGCTGACCAAGCCTACCGCCAGGCCCATGAGCGGATGATCCAGGTCCAAGCCCGGTTAACCAGCCTAGAAGACCTGGAAGAGAGCCATGCCGGCTTCTTCTACGGGGTTAAGAATGCTCTGGGGATGAAGGACCGGATCCCCGGTATCCACGGGGCGGTGGCCGAACTTATCCAGGTTGACCCGGCCTATACAGCAGCCGTCGAAACGGCCCTGGGCGGCGGCCTACAAAATATTGTCACTGCAGATGCCAAAGTAGCCAGCCAGGTCATCCAAGCCCTGAAGAAAAGCCGGGGCGGCCGGGCCACCTTCCTGCCCCTAGCTGTGATCCGGCCCCGCCAGCTCAGCCAACAAGTCCTGAACCAGGCCCAGTCCTGCTCCGGCTATGTGGGCGTTTTGGCAGACCTGGTCACTTATGACCCGACCTACCGCGCTGTCATGCTGAATCTCATGGGAACGACCCTGGTAGCCGACAAGATGGATAATGCCCGGCAGATGGCAGCCAAGCTCGGCCAGCGCCAGCGGATTGTGACCCTGGAAGGTGATATCATCCATGCCGGGGGTTCCATGACCGGGGGCCAGCAGAAGCAGGACAAGGGCGGCCTCCTCTCCCGTAAGCAGGAGATCGACCGCTTGCAGACTGAGCAAGACAAATTGGCCCAGGCCCAAAGCCAGAGCCAGGCCGAGCGTGAAAGTGTCCAGGCTAAAGGCCAAGCCATCGTCGACCGAATGGAAACTGTCAAGGAAGCCGGCAGCGAGAGCCGCTTGGAAGAGCAAGAGCTCAAGCAGGCCCTGGACCAAGTCGACCGAGACTTGAAGAATTTAGAAGCCGACCTGGACCTCCTCAAGCTAGACCAGGCCAGTGCCAAGGAACAAGTCCAAGACTTGGATCTGCAGGCAGGCGAGCTTGACCATAAGTCGAAAGACCAGGCTAAGATAGTCCAAGAGCTTAAGGCTAGCATCGAGCGGATGAATTTATCCGAATCGGACCGGGCCCAACGCCTCCAGGACTTCCAAGCCGAACTCCGACACTTTGAGAGCCAGTTCGCTGTCCTCGCCGAGCAGAAGAAGCAGGCTGAGAAGGACTACCAGGCCGCCCAAGCGACCCTCAAACAAAAAGAAAAAGACCAGGCCCAAACCATCCAGGCCCTGGCTGACCTGGACCAAGAATTGAGCGAGCAGTCCGGCCAGGCCGAGCGCTACCAGGCCGACTACCAAACGGCTAAAGCCCAGCTCAAGGAAGTCGACCAGGCCCTCAAGGCAGCCCGTCAAGCCCGCAAGGACCTCCAAAAAGAAAGCCAAGCATTGAGTCAAAAACAACAAGCTTTAAACGACCAGCTCCAGGAAGCCCTGGGCCAGCAAGCCAAGCTCGGGGCGACCGTTTCCCGCTATGAGGTTTCAATCGACAACCACTTGGACCACCTGCGGGAAGAATACGGCCTGACCTATGAGCGGGCCCGGGAGATCAGCCAGCTGGACATGTCCATGGAAGCTGCCTCGACCAAGGTCCGCCAGCTCAAGCAGACCATTGAAGACCTGGGGCCCGTTAACCTGGCGGCCATCAAGGACTATGAAGAGGTCAAGGAACGCTATGATTTTATGACCAAGCAGTGGGAGGACGCCGACCAGGCCAAGACCAACCTCTACCAGACCATTCAGGGGATTGACCAGGAAGTCACCGAACGCTTCAAAGTGACTTTTGAAGCCATCCGCGACGCCTTTGAGAAGGTCTTTCCCAAGCTCTTTGGCGGGGGCAAGGCAACCCTTGTCCTGACCGATCCCGATGACCTCTTGAATACCGGGGTCGAAATCATGGCCCAGCCACCCGGCAAGCACCTCCAGCTCCTCAGCCTCCTCTCGGGCGGGGAGCGGGCCCTGACTGCTATCGCCCTGCTCTTTGCCATCCTCCATGTCAAGACCATCCCCTTCACCATCCTGGATGAGGTGGAGGCTGCCTTGGACGATGCCAATGTCCGCCGCTACGGCCAGTACCTACAGAATTTTTCCAAAGAAAACCAATTCATCGTCATTACCCACCGCAAGGGCACCATGGAGGCCGCCAATGTCCTCTATGGGGTAACCATGCAGGAATCGGGGATTTCCAAGCTAGCCTCAGTCAGCCTGGCAGACTTTGACGCGGAAGCACTTGAAGAAGGAAAGGAGTCTCGTGATGAAAGCACTCGTGGCCATTGATCTTGACGGCACCTTACTCAATCCAGACAAGGAGGTGAGTGCGGCCAACCGCCAGGCCATCCAAGAGGCCCTGGCAGCCGGCGTCGAGATAGTGATTTGCACCGGCCGCCCCTTAGCGGCTATCGAAGCCATTCTCCAAGAAGTTGGCCTGGATAGCGCTGACCACTACAGCGTGACCTACAATGGGGGACTGGTGGTTGCCAACCGTGGCCAAGAAGTCCTCTTCGAAGAAACGCTGACTATGGAAGACCTGGAAGCCATTTATCCAGTCGTCCACGACTTGGACCTGCCTCTAGAAGCAGTCAGCCGGAACCAGGTCTACCAGTTGCCCTATCCAACAGACTATCCGGGACACTATGGGGATGCCCGCGACTTCCTACCGACTGAAAAAGTTAGCCTGGCAGATCTTGACGGCGACCTGACCTTCCCCAAGCTGGTGGTCGCCACAGAGCCTGACCACTTGGACGCCCAGATTCCCAAGCTGCCCCAGGATTTTTACCAAGATTACTCCCTCATCCATTCGGTTCCAGAAGAGCTGGAATTCATGGCCCAGGGGATCGACAAGGGCAAGGCACTGGGGATTTTGGCCGACCGCCTAGGCTATTCGAAGGACCAGGTCTATGCGATTGGGGACGAGCGCAACGATGCCGCTATGTTCGCCTATGCCGGAACAGGGATTGCCATGGCCAACAGCCATCCGGATATCCTGGCCCAGGCCGATTTAGTCACCCGGTCCAATAGCCAAGACGGGGTCGCCTATGCCCTTAGAGAATTTATTTTAAAAAAACCAGGAGACTTGATACAATAAGACAGAAGCGACAAGTTGTCGCAAGGACAAATAGAAAGGTGGCCCAAGCATGGGATTATTTGATCGCATTAAGAAAGCCTTCACTGGGGAAGACCCCATTGTTACGGACAAGCAAGAGACAGCCGAAGAAAAAGAAGAGCAGATTGTCTTTGAGAAGTATGATAAGGGGGTTGAAAAGACCCGGAAGACCTTCTCAGAGCGGATTAATGAGCTTTTTGCCGGCTTTAGAGAAGTGGACGAAGACTTCTTCGATGATCTAGAGGAGACCCTGATTTCAAGCGATGTGGGCTTCGACATGACCATCGCCCTGTCGGATGCCGTCCGCGAAGAGATCCAGTTGAAGAATGCCCGGTCCGGTGAAGAAGTGAAAAATACCGTGGTCGAAAAGATGATTGAAATCTACGACAAGGGGGAAAGCCCTGAGGTCGAAATCAATGAAAGCCAAACGGACGATCCGACCGTGATGCTCTTTGTGGGCGTGAACGGGGTCGGCAAGACCACTACTATCGGTAAGATTGCCTACCAATTGAAGGCCAAGGGGAAAAAAGTCCTACTCGTGGCCGGGGATACCTTCCGAGCTGGGGCTGTAGAACAACTGGAAGAATGGGCCCAGCGAGTGGATGTACCGATTGTCTTAGGCCGCGACCAGGGTGACCCGGCCTCCGTTGTCTTCGATGGGGTCAAGCGGGCCAAGGCAGAAGGCTTCGACTATCTCTTGGTAGATACGGCGGGCCGGCTCCAGAACAAGGCCAATCTGATGGCGGAGCTGGACAAGATGAACCGGGTCATCCAGCGGGAAATCCCCGATGGCCCCCACGAAACTCTGCTCGTGCTCGATGCCACAACGGGACAGAATGCTCTCCAGCAGGCCAAGGAATTCGCCAAGGTCGTGAATATTACGGGTATTATCCTGACTAAGATGGACGGGACCGGCAAGGGTGGCGTGATCTTTGCTATTCGCTATGAGCTGGATATTCCAGTCAAGTTTATTGGCCTGGGCGAGCAGCTGGATGACTTGCAGAAGTTCGATCCGGAGCAGTTTATCTACCAGATGGTGCGCGATGTGGTGGAAGTGCAATAGGCTGGGGGTTGAAGTGAAAAGCAGATTATTTGCTTGATGGAGATTGTGCCGATGAGCATACGTTCCGTCTTGAAAGTGATCGTTAAAGAGCCGTGGCACCGGTTCGGGCCAAGGTCCCTCACCTAGCATTCTTCAAACGGCTAGTAAGGCTATCGCCAACTAGCCGTAATTCATATCTAGTCGGGTTCGCAAGAGCAGCTTTGGAGTGCTTTCGCAAGTCGGAAACGTGCAAGCCTTGCTTGCCCTTATCCCGACTTACTCCAAGCATCCAAAGCTAACCGCTCTTGCTCTCACCCTTGAACTTGCTTTTTCACGGCTAACGATCACTTTCAAGCTCCACTCCTGCTCATGACATGAATTTCTTATTTTTTATATAATGCAATAAAATCATTGATGGGTTCTTTTAGAAAATGGATCAAAAAACAGAAATTCTGGCAGCTTGGAGCTCTGCTACTTGCAAACAAAAAAGCTTGTTTGAAAGTTCGCCTCCAATTCAAAACAATTCAATCGTACTAATTTTTCAATTTACATTCGTTGACAACAAAAAAGGCTGGGGCAGGGATCCCAACCTAATTATTTTAGGTCTAATCAGTAGTTTTTATAGTGGATAACGCAATATAAGTGCTTCAACATGATTACTTATGAGCAGGAGTGGAGCTCGAGTTTGATCGTTAGCCATGAAAAAGCAAACGAAGCGAATTAGGGAGAGTTGGCGCAAGCCTTACTCTCCCTTTAAGTCTCGTTAGGCGAGAGACCTTGGCTCGAGCCGGTGCCATGGCTTTTTAACGATCAAACTCGAAGCGAAATGGATGCTCACCAGCACGATTTTCTGGGAAGATTTGAATTGACTTTCTATTGGGGCTTCGTTATCCTTAAGTATTGTTAGGAGGAGCGGCGGACTTGTTTTGCTGGCTCCTAGATCAGTTAAGGGGCGAATGTGAATGGAATTGGAAAAGACGAATGAGATGAACCGCCTCTATGATTTTTATGGCGATTTGTTGACGGCTAAGCAGCAGGCTTATATGGCGCTCTACTACCAGGATGATTATTCGCTGGGGGAGATTGCGGAGGCTTATGATGTGAGTCGCCAGGCGGTCTATGACAATATTCGGCGGACGGAGAAGATTCTCCAGCACTATGAAGCGGTCCTCCATAATGTCAAGGCCTACCGCCAGCGTAAGCGTTTGGGTCAGAAGGTCCAATCCTATATCGACAGCCAGTATCCGGAAGATCAAGTCTTGCATGAGATGCTGGCAGAATTGATGTTATTAAATGATGAAATCGATGACTAAAGTGTGAGGTGTAAATATGGCATTTGAAAATTTATCAGACCGCTTGCAGGGTGCCATCCAGGGTGTCGGCAAGAAGGGTAAGATTACTGAAGCAGATCTGAAGGAAATGATGCGGGAAGTCCGCCTGGCCCTCTTGGAAGCCGATGTTAACTTCAAAGTGGTTAAGAGCTTTGTCAAGCGGGTCAATGAGCGGGCTCTGGACAGTGAGGTCCTAGCCTCCTTATCGCCGGCCCAACAGGTGGTTAAGATTGTTAACGAAGAGTTGACCGAGCTCTTAGGGGGCGAGCAGGTAGGCATCGACTATGCGTCAGCTGGTCAACCGACTGTCCTCATGATGGTCGGCCTCCAGGGGGCAGGGAAGACGACAACAGCTGGGAAGTTAGCCAACTACCTGCGCAAGGAAAAAGGCCGCAAGCCCCTCTTGGTGGCAGGGGACATCTACCGGCCAGCTGCCATCAACCAGCTCCAAACCATCGGCCAGCAGCTGGACCTGCCCGTCTTTGAATTGGGTAACCAGGTAGACCCGGTCGAAATTTCCGAGAAGGCCATCCAATACGCCCAAGAAAAGGGCTATGACACGGTCTTTATCGATACCGCCGGCCGACTCCAAATCGATGAGAAGTTGATGGATGAGCTCAAGAATATCAAGGCAGCGGTTAATCCTAATGAAATTCTTTTGACCGTTGACGCGATGACGGGGCAGGAAGCTGCCAACGTGGCCAAGGCCTTCGATGATGAGCTCGAAATTACCGGGGTCATGCTGACTAAGCTGGACGGGGACTCCCGCGGTGGGGCGGCCCTTTCCATTGCCAGCATCACGGGCAAGCCCATCAAGTTCGCCGGGACCGGGGAGAAGTTGGAAGACATTGAAATCTTCTACCCTGACCGGATGGCCAACCGGATCCTGGGCATGGGGGACATGTTGACCCTGATCGAGCGCGCCCAGAAGGAATTCGACGAGGCGGAAGCTGAAGCCATGGCCGCTAAGATGCGGGAGAATACCTTCGACTTCAACGACTTCATGAAGCAGATGGAGCAGATGAATAAGATGGGGCCGCTGGAAGATATTATCAAGATGATCCCTGGCCTCAACCAAATGCCGGGCTTGGACCAGCTCAAGATTGATCCAAAAGAAATGACCCGGACCAAGGCCATTATCCAGTCCATGACCAACTTCGAACGGGAAAATCCTGATGAAATCTCCCAGAGCCGACGCAAACGGATTGCTAAGGGTTCAGCGACCACGGTGGCTGAAGTCAACCGCCTGATCAAGCAGTTCAACCAATCGCGTGACATGATGAGTAAGATCTCTAATGGCAACTTGGGCGGCTTGGACAAGCTCATGGGCGGCATGGGCCAAGCAGGGGGCGGCAAGCGCAACAAGATGCAGGAAGTCGCCAGCCGCCGTATGATGCGCAAGCTTAATAAGAAGCTGGGGAAAAAGAAACGCCGTTAAGGATTGGTTGTAGTTTATTGTTTTGGGAATGGTGCTGGTGAGCATGCGTTCCGCTTTGATTTTTTGTCGTTAAAGAGCCACGGCACCGGCTCGAGCCAAGGTCTCTCGCCTAGCGAGCTTCAAAGGGCTAGTAAGGCTGACGCCAACTATCCCTAATTCACATCGCTTGCTTATTCGTGGCTAACGACAAAAAATCAAGCTCCACTTCTGCTCACATCTAAATTGCCGAACCAAAAAGTCCAATCATTGAACGGCACGGGAAGATATGAATAGTTTTTAAGGGCGGCTTTATTAAGTTTTGCCCTTTTCTTGATTTTGTTTTTTTGGAAAGTGCATTGTCTTGCGGGAAGATGCAGTAAAGCGCTAAAAAACTGCATTGTCCTGAGAGAAGATGCAGTAAAGCGCCGGGAAACTGCATTGTCTCAAAGAAAGTTGCAGTAAGCAGCTAGCAGAATATTCTTTGTCTGTGATGACTGGTCAGGACCGCTTTGAATAAAAAAATGGGCCTGTAAAGAAAAAATACTTTACAAGCCTGGGAAAAGCTGATATAGTATACAAATGTGATTAAAGAAAATATATATTGAAAAGAAACAAGGAGGAAATTAACTCATGGCAGTTAAAATTCGTTTAAAACGTATGGGTGCAAAACGTAACCCATTCTACCGTATTGTTGCAGCAGACGCACGTGCACCACGTGATGGTCGTATCATCGAAAAGATTGGGACTTACAACCCAACAACTGAACCAGAAGAAGTTGTTCTTGATGAAGAATTAGCGCTTAAATGGTTAGCTAACGGTGCGCAACCAACTGATACAGTACGCAACATCCTTTCACGTCAAGGGATCATGAAGAAACATCACGAAGCTAAAAACAACAAATAAGACTAGGATGAGCTAGCATGCCAGATATTGAAAACTTACTGCTAACGATTGTGACTCCGTTAGTAAAATATCCAGAAGATATCCACCTGGAAATTGTCGATGGTGACGAATACTTAGAATACCACCTGCAATTAAACCCAGAGGATGTGGGGCGTGTGATCGGTAAAGGTGGCCGTGTAGCAAATGCCATTCGCACCATTCTCTACAGCGTCCGCGTCGAAAACCACCGCCGCGTCCGCCTACTCATTGATCGAGATGGAGACTAGGGTGTGAGGGAGCGCGGGAAGAAGTGGACCTCTGGAGCAAAAAGCTTGAGAAGGCTGCAAGCCTTCGAAAGATTTTTTGTGAAGAGGAGCCACTTCTGCGCGACTGAACCCGACTATAAAGGGTGTGAGAGGATGCGGTAGAAAGGGACCTCTGGAGTAAAGAGCCAAAGAAGACTGAAAGTCTTCGGCGGCTCTTTGTGAAGAGGAGCCCTTTCTGCATCCTCGAACCTGACTAGAAGGGTGTGAGGGCTGGCGTTTAGACTCGGATGATTGGAGCAAGTCGGAAAAAGAGCGAAGTATTCGCTCGTTTCAGACTTGTGAAATCACTCCGAGTCTGCAACTGCGAACCCAACTAACACGTCACAAATATGCTAGAATGAGCTAGGGCGACACTGCCCTAGCTTTTTTAAATAAGAGCATCAAGCTTTTGGATCATGTTAAGAAGCATCCGTTACGCTTTTGAATTTGATCGTTAAATTTTTAAAGGATCAACACTGGCTGAAGCCGTCTTGTACTTTATCCGTAAGTCGCTAACGCTCCAACGGCTAAAGCATGGCAACGATCAAATTCAAATGTCTAGACTGAAGCCTAGCCTCTACCTATTTAAGACTAAACAAAGCTTATCTATTTTTAGCAAAACCAACAATAAAAACCACTAAAAGGAGGTCATGCAGATGACAGAGACTTATTATCAGGTGGGTAAACTGGTCAATACCCACGGCATCCGCGGCGATGTCCGGGTGATTTCGTCCACCGATTTTCCAGACCAGCGCTACCAGCCAGGGAGCCGGTTGACCCTCTTCGACAAGGGCCAAGCGGTGGAGGAGGTGGAAGTGGATAAGCACTACGTCCACAAGAACTTCCACATCCTCCACTTCAAGGGCTATCCCTCCATTAACGATGTGGAACGTTTCAAGGGCATGGTGCTCATGGTCGCAGGGGAGGACCGCGAAGACGACCTGGAAGAGGGGGCCTTCTACTATGAAGACATTATCGGTCTGGAAGTTCGCACGACAGAGGGTGAGCGTCTGGGCCGGATCCGGGAGATTACAGCGCTTGGCCCCAATGACGTCTGGCATGTCCAACGTTTTGCCAAGGGGGCGGACATCCTCCTCCCTTATATCGAAGACGTGGTCAAGGAGGTCAACCTGGACGAGGGCTATGTCCTGATTGACCCCATGGAAGGATTGATCGACTAATGCAGATTGACGTCTTAAGCCTATTCCCCGAAATGTTTGCGCCCCTGACCCAGTCCATCATCGGCAAGGCCCAGGAAAAAGGCCTGGTGGATATCCGGATTACCGACTTCCGCCAATACGCCGAAAACAAGCACGGCCACGTGGATGACTATCCCTTTGGCGGTGGTGCTGGCATGCTGCTCCAGGTGGGGCCCATCTACCGGGCCCTGGAAGCTATCAAGGCCAGCCATCCCGACACCGACAAACGGGTCATTCTCTTGGATCCAGCTGGGAAGACCTTCGACCAGGCCCAAGCTGAATCTCTAGCCCAAGCGGACCACTTGATCTTTATCTGTGGCCACTATGAGGGCTACGACGAGCGCATCCGCCACTATGTCACGGATGAAATCTCCCTGGGCGACTTTGTCCTAACTGGGGGTGAATTGGGTGCCATGGCAGTCATCGATGCCACCGTCCGCCTCCTGGATGATGCTGTCGGCAATGCCGAATCGGTGGTGGAAGATTCTTTCTCCACCGGGCTCTTGGAGCACCCCCAATACACCCGGCCGCGCGAATTCAATGGTATGACCGTGCCCGATGTTCTGCTGAGCGGCGACCACGCCAAGATCGCCGACTGGAAGCAAAAAGAATCCCTGCGTCGGACCCTAGAACGCCGTCCCGACCTGCTCGAGGACTACGAACTCTCCAACCAAGAAAAAATCTGGTTGGCTGATATGCAGGCGGACCAGGAAGAAAATAATGAATAAACCGTATGGAGCCGGGTAAATTTGCCCGGTTTTTTATCTACTAGGCTTGCCTTGCTTCTAACTAAGGGAGTCAATGCTACAATCTCTTTTGCTTTTCTCTAAATGGCTCTCTATAATAGGAAGCAAGTTGAAGACAAGAGGAGGGACAAGCATGCGAATTGTAATTATCGGTGGCTCTTTTGCGGGGCTGGAGGCGGCTTTGGCCTGCCGGGAGGAATATCCTGAAGCGGAGGTCAAGCTTTTTGAAGCGGGGGAAGACCTGGCCTTTAGCCCCAATAGCTTGAAGGAGGTCTTGACGGGTCACTTGGCGGACTTGAGCCAGGGAGCGACCGTCAGCCTTGGCCAGCTTGAGTCACAGAAGATTGACTGCCACTTGCAAGCGCCAGTCCAGGCGATCCAGGTCGAGGACCGGACCATAACTTACCAGGAGGACGGAAAAGTATCCCAGCAGCCTTACGACTACCTGGTCTTAGCCATGGGCAGCCAGGTCTATCCTAAAGATTTGAGCTCCGACCAGGCCCAGCGTTTGATCCGGACCAAGGACCGTGTGACCAGCCAACAGAGTCAGAAAATTATTAAGCAAGTGGACCATATTCTAGTGGTTGGGGGCGGTCCTATCGGCATTGAGGCTGCCGTCCTCTACCGCCAGCTGGGTAAGCAAGTAACTTTAATCGAGGCTGGCCCCTATCTGGCCTACAAGCTCTTTGACCCCTGGCTGGGCGACCGGCTCCAAGACCAGCTCATCCAGTTGGGCGTCCAGGTCCACTGCCAGGCGACCTACCAAACTTTTGAAGCGGACACGAGCGGCGTCCAGGTTCAGACCCAGCAGGCGACTTATCAGACTGACGCCGTCCACTTTGCCATCAACTTGGCGCCGCGGACAGAACTTGTCCAGGACCAGCTTGTCCTTAACCCGGACGGGACCATCTGGGTAGATGCCTACTTGCGGACTTCAGCTCCTGGTGTCTTTGCCTGTGGGGACCTGGTCCGCCTGCCATTGGGTCCGGAGAAGTCTCAGACCTACCTGCCCCTGGTCAGCCATGCCAAGCAGACAGGGCGGCTAGCCGCCTTGAACTTGGAGGCAGCTCGCTATCCAGTGCCGGTTTCTCAGAGGACTGAGGCCTTGACCTTGGACCAGAAGATTTATTTTACCGGTGGGATCAGCCAGACCGAGGCGGACTACCAGGACCTGGCCTATTGCCTGACCCGCTATGAGAGTGACGGGCTGGCTATCCAGTTCATTAGTGAACAAGCCACGGGCAAAATCTTGGGCCTCCAAGCCTGCCTATCCGACCAATCGACGGGTCAAATGGTCCTGGTCTTGATGGCAACAGCCCTCCAGGCGGGACTGACCGACCACTTCCTGAGCCTTCAAGCCAATCTCTACCAGGGGCGCCAGGCCTTGATCGATCCGGACTGGTTCCAGGCCATCGGTCAACACTGGCGGACTCGGCGCCGAATCTTAGACGGAGAGGAGGGCGACCATGCAGATTAGTCAATTGATGGAACGCAGCCAGGCTGCGACCTACCAAGTCGTCCACCAGCTCATCCAGCAAGCTGGCCCCCTGCCGATTAAGACGCTCAAAGACCAGGTCGACCTCTCCCAAGCTACTCTAGACAAGTATCTACGTGCTATCCAGGAAGCCGGCCAAGCAGGGGAGATGGCTTGGCGCTTGGACTGGCAGGACGACCAGGTCAATCTCTGGCTGGACCAGCACCTATCCCAAGAAGAGATTCTGGCCTATTTTCTCCAGGACAGCATCAAGTACCAGGTCTTAGACTACTTATTTGAGAAGGGGGAATTCGCCATTAACCAACTGGCCGACCAGCTCCTCGTTTCTGAAGCCACCCTCAACCGAAACCTGGCCCAGCTCAACCAGGACCTCCAGGAATTCGGCCTGCAGATCAGAAATGGCCGGCTCAAGGGCCCCCACCACCAGGTCCTCTACTTCTACTACCAGCTCTATACAAGCAGCCTGCCGCCAGCAACTAAGGACGGGCTCATTAAGCAATACGGTCTCAAAGCCTACCTGCCTTATTTTGAAAAGATTAATAAGGGGCCATTCACGCCGCGAGGGGAAGACCGGCTGGCCCTCTGGCTCTATGTGACCCAGCGCCTGGCTAGCTTCAATGACCGCGATTATGAAAGTCTCTACCGAATCAGTGCCGACCTCCAGGACCGTCCCTTCTACCAGCGGGCCCGCCAGCACCTTCTCCGCTACCAGTCCCAGCTGGCCCGCGACTTCCAAGAGGGCGACCTGGTCAGCCATGTCCTCTTCCTCAGCTCCCACTACCTCCTCTCACCCAGCGTCAACGAACAATTCCTGGGCTACGGCGGCCCCATCATGTCAGCCACCAGCCAGACCGTCCGCCTGCTCAACCAGGACCAAGCCCTGGACAAGCGAGAAAAGGCCCGGATCGTCTATGAAGCCGGCCAGTCCTATTCGGCCCTCAGCTACTTCCAAGGTTTCCTCCTCCAAGGGCCTCTGCCTGATGCGAACAGTTCTTATGCCCAGGCTGCCCGAGACCTCCTAGCCCAAGTTGTACCCAAGACCTTGCCCATCAGCCTAGATGACCGAGGCGACCTCCTGACCTGGGTCCAGTGGAAGTGGGGCCAGACCCTGGAGACGCTCGATCTGAGAGAAGAAGCCGTCTACCAAGTCGCTGTCCGCCTGGATCCCTTGACCAACCTGGATCGAAAGACCATGTTGGAATTACGCCAACAGCTTGAAATCCACCGCCGGCTCAGCCTGGACCCCTACCAGGAAGGCATGGCCTACGACTTCCTCATCAGTGACTACCGCCAAGCCAGCGACTATCCCGCCCAGACTTACTATCTCAAGGAGAACTTATCCCCCTACGACCTCAAATACCTCAAACAAGTCCTCCAGCAAAAAGTTGGGACTTAAAGGATATATCTAATCATAAAAATAAGAAAAAGGATGATGCCCAAACTTGGACCTCATCCTTTTGGCTTATTCTTAGCATCAAGCTTCCTTTGTAAATCGTGGCAGTGTTTAATTGTCAAGTAATTAGAAATAATTAAGACAAGAATCGTTATCAACTGTAGGGTATCTTTCAAGAGGGATCACTCATAAAGAATTGCAAATTTCTTTTATTCTTACAAGTTCACCTTAACAAACGTTAAAAATATGTTCAAGTGCTCCACTTCTAACTTTTTTAAGTTAGTCTTGAATTGTTTTTAGCTTTTAAAACATGCTATAGTGAGAATAAAAGTGGAGATCTGCCAGAATAGACGCCCTAGTATATATGGGCATTAGTTTGAAATATGATATTGGAGTGAAGATTATGCAAAGAGAAAAGTTTTTACGCTATAGTATTTTTTTAAGCCTTCTTTTTTTAGTTCTATTTGCAATAATTTATCCTGATAACAGAGAAATAGAGCGTTTCATTATTGTAATAATAATTATATTACAGGTCATTAATATCCTTCTCCATAGAAAAGACAACTAAGTAAGAGTAATGAAAAATTCTTGTGATTCTTGCAATCGCCCAAACACTTGGACACCATCCTTTTACTTTATCATTCAAGGCTCCAATTCAGAAGTGCCAGGCCTGCTCACTAGCACAATCTCTATCTGTATGCAGGAACTATCAGCTTTTTTCAAAATCCTAAAAAAGTTAAGACCATCTATGTAAGCGCTAACGCTATAATATTGACAGAACTTAGAAATCAAGTCCAATTCTATTTGAACAATAGGAGGTTAAGATGGAAAAATATATTATGGCCATTGACCAGGGCACCACGTCCACCCGGGCAATTATCTACAACCACCAGGGTGAGAATGTGGGCTCCTACCAAAAAGAATTCGAACAAATCTTCCCCCATGCTGGCTGGGTGGAGCACAACGCCAACCAGATCTGGAATTCCGTCCAGTCTGTGATTGCCGGAGCCTTTATCGAGTCCGGACTCAAGCCCGAACAAATTGAGGGGATTGGGATCACCAACCAGCGGGAAACGACCGTCATCTGGGACAAGGAGACGGGGCTTCCTATCTATAATGCCATTGTCTGGCAGTCTCGGCAGACCGCAGCCATCGCCAACCAACTCAAGGCAGCCGGCCATACGGAGATGATCCGCCAGAAGACGGGCCTGGTGATCGACGCCTACTTCTCCGCGACCAAGATTCGCTGGATTTTAGACCATGTGGATGGGGCCCAGGAACGCGCGGAGAAGGGCGACCTGCTCTTCGGAACTATTGATTCCTGGATCGTCTGGAAGCTGACCGATGGCAAGTGCCACGTGACCGATTACTCCAATGCGGCCCGGACCATGCTCTTTAACCTGAAAGAACTCGACTGGGACCAAGAGATCCTCGACCTGCTTAATATTCCCCGCTGCATGCTGCCGGAAGTCAAGTCCAATTCCGAGGTCTACGGCCACACCATTCCCTTCCACTTCTATGGGGCGGAAGTCCCAATCGCCGGGATGGCGGGGGACCAGCAGGCAGCCCTCTTCGGCCAGCTTGCCTTTGAGCCTGGGATGGTCAAGAACACATACGGGACCGGGGCCTTCATTATTATGAATACCGGTGAAGACTTCCAGCTCTCGGACAACCGCCTGATTACGACCATTGCCTATGGGATTAACGGCCAGATCCACTATGCCTTGGAAGGGTCCATCTTCGTGGCAGGGTCTGCCATCCAGTGGCTGCGGGACGGCATGCGGCTGATCCAGTCCTCACCGGAATCCGAAGATCTAGCCCAAGCCTCCACCAGTGAGGATGAGGTCTATGTCGTCCCTGCCTTTACCGGCCTGGGCGCCCCTTACTGGAATTCCGATGCCCGGGGCTCAGTCTTCGGCCTGACCCGAGGAACTAGCCGGGAGGACTTTGTCAAGGCAACTCTCCAGTCCCTGGCCTACCAGACCCGGGACATCATTGATACCATGGAGAAGGACACGGGCATGCCCATCAATGTCCTCAAGGTGGACGGTGGGGCAGCTATGAACAACTACCTCATGCAGTTCCAGGCCGATATCTTAGGTATTGAGATTGCCCGGGCCCAGAACCTGGAAACCACTGCCCTGGGTGCGGCCTTCCTGGCAGGTCTGGCAGTGGGCTACTGGGAAGATCTGGAGGAACTGAAGACCCTCAATGCGGTCGACCAAGCCTTCAACCCATCCATGAACAATGCCCGCAAGGAACAACTCTACAAGGGCTGGACCCGGGCTGTTAAAGCCACCCAGGTCTTTGCCGATACAAGTGATGAAGCGTAGGATAATCTTTAGAGGAGGATAAACCATGAAATTTTCATACCAAAGTCGTCAACAAGCCATTCAAAAGATGCAGGACCGGGAACTCGACCTGCTCGTAATCGGTGGGGGGATTACCGGGGCCGGCGTCGCCCTCCAAGCGGCCGCGTCAGGCCTAGAAACCGGTCTGATTGAGATGCAGGACTTCGCTGAAGGAACTTCCAGCCGGTCGACCAAGCTAGTCCACGGGGGGATCCGCTACCTCAAACACTTCGACGTGGAAGTCGTATCCGATACGGTCAAGGAAAGGGCCGTGGTCCAACAGATCGCTCCCCACATTCCTAAGCCCGACCCCATGATTTTGCCGGTCTATGATGAAGAGGGTGCAACCTTCAACCTCTTCCGGCTCAAAGTGGCCATGGACCTCTACGACCTCCTGGCAGGCATCCAGACCTCGCCTTATGCCAACAAGGTCCTCTCCAAGGAAGAAGTCCTGGCTGAAGAACCTGCTCTTAAAGCAGAAGGCTTACTGGGTGGGGGCCGCTACCTCGACTTCAACAACAGCGACATCCGTCTCGTGATCGAAAACATTAAGCGGGCCCAAGACGACGGTGCCCTAGTCGCCAGCCGGGTCCAAGCAGTGGGTTATACTTATAATGAAGCGGGAGATATCACAGGTGTCCGGGCCCTCGACCGACTTAGCGATAAAGAATTCGAAATCAAGGCACGGGTGGTCATCAATACGACAGGGCCATGGTCCGATAAGACCCGGAACTTAGACCGGTCGGACCAAGAAGCCATCCACCAAATGCGGCCTACTAAGGGCGTCCACCTGGTTATCGATTCCGCCAAGCTCAAGGTCAACCATCCCGTCTACTTCGACAGCGGCCACAATGACGGCCGGATGATCTTTGTCATCCCAAGAGAGAATAAGACCTACTTCGGGACGACCGACACTGATTACCAAGGCGACCTCAAGCACCCCCAAGTCACCCAAGAGGACGTGGACTATCTCCTGGCAGCTGTCAACGGCCGCTTCCCAGATGCGGACATTAGCCTAGAGGATGTGGAATCCTCCTGGGCAGGGCTCCGGCCACTTCTCGCTGGCAACTCGTCTTCCGACTACAACGGGGGCGATAGCGGCAAGCTGACCGACGACAGCTTCGACCAATTGATCCAATCAGTCCAAGCCTATCTCAAGGAGGAACAGACCCGCGAACAAGTCGAAGGGGTCGTGGCTAACCTAGAAGGCAGCCTGTCCGAACAACAATTGAAACCTTCCGAAGTCTCCCGGGGTTCGGACCTCTCCATTGATGACAATGGCTTAATCACCCTGGCTGGCGGCAAGATCACGGACTACCGCAAGATGGCAGCCGGTGCTCTGGAGAAGATTATCGGCATCCTGGCTGACAAGTTCGACCGCCACTTCCGGGCCATCAATTCCAGAACCTATCCAGTCTCAGGCGGGGAAATCAACCCCGACAATATCGAACGCGAATTCGAAGCCTATGCCCAAATCGGTGTCAGCCGCGGCTTGACCAATGAGGAAGCCTATGAAATTGCTGCCCTCTACGGGTCCAATGCTCCTCAAGTCTTCCAATTGGTCGACCAGATCGACAAGGATGACCGCCTGACCCTCAAGGAGAATATCATGCTGGCCTATGCCATGGCCTATGAAATGACTCTGACCCCAGTGGACTACTTCCTGCGCCGGACCAACTACCTGCTCTTCAAGCGGGATGAGGTGGACCATATGATCGCACCGGTCTTAGACATCATGGCAGCAGCCTATGACTGGACCGCTGAGGAAAAACAAGCCCAGCTGGACCAATTAAAGGCAACCATTGAAGAAAATGATCTGCAAGTTCTCAAGGACCAGGCTGGATAAGGAGGGACCACCATGCCCACAGATGTACTCGGAGAATTTCTCGGCACGGCCTTCCTGGTCCTCCTAGGGGACGGGGTGGTGGCCAATGTCAGCCTAGACCGGACCAAGGGCAAGGACGCGGGTTGGCTGACCATCACCATCGGCTGGGGCCTGGCCGTCGCCATTGCCGCCTATGCCACCGGTCACATGGGACCAGCCCATCTCAACCCAGCCGTTAGCTTGGCCTTTGCCCTCAGAGGGGCCATCAGCTGGGGGACCTTCCTGGCCTATACCATCGCCCAGGTCCTGGGAGCTGTTTTAGGCGCAGTCGGCGTCTGGCTCCTCTACCGGCCCCACTATGCCCAGACCGAAGATCCAGATACTATCCTGGGAACCTTCGCTACGGCACCGGCTATCGATTCACCCCTGGATAATGTGATTGCGGAAGTGATTGGGACTTTCATCCTGGCCTACGGGATTCTGGCCTTCGCCTACACTGAGATGGCGCCAGGGATAGGTACCGCTGTAGTCTCTGCCTTGATCGTGAGCATCGGGGTCTCCCTGGGTGGGCCGACTGGCTACGCCATCAACCCAGCCCGGGACTTTGGCCCCCGCCTGGCCCACAGCTTCCTGCCCATCCCTCATAAGGGGTCTAGCCAGTGGTCCTATGCCTGGGTGCCGATTCTTGGCCCCATGTTAGGGGGCTTATTGGCAGCAGGACTGGATGTTTTGATTAATGCATAGAGTGAATGGAAGAGTCGGCCTTGGGGGCTGGCTCTTTTAATTTGGCTTGGATAAATAAAAATGTGCTGTGAGCATGCGTTGCACTTATGAAGTTGGTCCTTGAAAAGCCATGACACCGGCTCGAGCCACGGTCTCTCGCCTAGCGAGCCTCAAACGGTGCGTACGGCTGGCGCCTACGCTCCGTAATTCGCAACGCTTGTATATTCATGGCTAAGGACCAACTTCAACGTTCCACTCCTGCTCACAATTGACTAGCAGACAATCCCAAAAAAGTGTGTAATATGAGTAATTGATAAATAGAATTGTGCTGGTGAGCATGCGTTCCGTCTTGAGTTTGATCGTTAAATGTTTAAAGGATCAACACGGCTGAAGCCGTCTTGTACTTTATCCGTAAGTCGCTAAAGCTCCAACGGCTAAAGCATAGCACCGGCTCGAGCAGCTTCAGCTCTTGGAGCGAAGCGCCTTAGAGATGAAGTTCAAGGCTGCGCCAGCAGCGTTGCTACATTCTTCTCGCCTAGCAAATCTCAAACGGAGAGTAAGGCTTGCGCCAACTCTCCATAATTCATATCAGTCGGGTGCGCAAGAGCAGCTTTGGAGTGCTTTCGCAAGTTGGAAAGGTGCAAGTGTGGCTTGCCCTTATTCCAACTTACTCCAAGCATCCAAAGCTAGGCGCTCTTTCTTACACCCTGGGCTTTCTTTTTCATGGCTAACGATCAAACTCAAGCTCCACTTCTGCTCACGATTGAATTGCTGCCCAATCAAAAAGATGCGTGTAATATGAGTAATTGATAAATAGAATGGTGCTGGTGAGGATCTACTTTGCTTTTTTATCTGCTTCTTATTACATTTGACGAGCAGCTTGAAAAGTTTTAAAGTGAATTTATAAGATGGATTTATGATTCTTTTAAAGTCAAGGAGGAGTGGTAATGAAGGATAACTTGGAATTGTGGATTGGTTTAGGATTAATTTTTGGAATAGTTATTGGTGTATTAACAGGTAGACTAGGGATTGGAATAGGCTTTGGTTTAATCATCGGAGCTTCTTTAGGTGTTGCTTTTGAAGGGGATGAATAGCCTGAGTCTTAGTACTCTCTTGCGCAAGATGCGATTAGATGTTATGGGATATAAAAGTCGGCCTTGAGCTGACTCTTTTTTATTAATTCAAGATAGCAAATATAATAGTCTTTGCTTATATATATAAATTAGGTCTATTTGTAATAAATAAAACCAATATTGATTGACAGGAGAAGCTAAAACCTTTACAGTAGCTTTAGAAGCTAAGAAATATCAATCTTTCAAGTATGGTTATCGATTGAGGGAGGAGAGGTATGAAAGATAATTTTGGATTCTGGCTTGGTTTAGCGATGATAGTTGGCGTGTTCCTGGGGTGGACGATTGACAGTATGCCTCTTGGTATTGGATTAAGTCTTGTAGTCGGTACGGGAATCGGGATGGGCTTGAAGGATGATGGTAAGAAGGAAGATTAAGTTAGTGATGACTAAATAAAGGAGGCCTGTAATGAATGACCAGTTAAGAAAGCGCCGGTTGAGCGCGAAGTACGGCTTTTATGCCTATTTCCTTATTTTTGCGATTACTATTATTGTGGATGGGGTGGCGGGGAACTTTCAGTATGTGCTCGACACGTCGGCCAGTCATATTCTTGTTTTTGTCCTGCAGAAGTTTTTGGCTTATAATTTAATCGCCATCCTTCCAGCAGTGATTATTGCCCTAACTTTTTACTTCTTTATCTTGAGAGAATGTGACGAGTAATCCTTAGCGACAATGATTTTCGGAATTTGAAGCATCATTTAATTTAAGGAGGCACTATGAAGAAATTTATACTCGATGTTATAACCCTCGCCCTAGCCTTTATTATCCAAAGTGTGCTAGGAAATTGGATAAACTTAGACAACTTGTTGATTGATTTTCTTTCCTTTGTGATCATCTTTTTCATCATTCGTGGCTTAATGTCCAAGGCCTACGATTAAAGAGATAGCCGCTACAAGCTCGCTAAGAATGTCGAAATCTAATGGTTAAAAACTAAAAACAGGCCTCCCAACGTATGCCGTTAGGAGGCCTGACTGCTTATGATAGGTTAGAAGGGGGCCATGACGTTAATGAGTGTGCTCAACAGAATACCGACGACTAAGCCGCCCACAAAAATTAGAATATTGCGCATGATCTTGTTGTCCTTCATCACTCGCCAGCTCCTCTCTTAAAAAACTAACTGCCTCTTGCACCTCCATTCTAACAAGAAAAGATAAGCGTTTTCAACCGATAAAATCCGAAAATTATATTTATTGATTAGAAGATAAAACTACAATCCTTCTTAAAAACTAGGGTCGCGTTTAAAAGTGTAGCGAATATCATAATTACTTTTTATAAAGATAAGCTTGCCTTTTATAGAGGATGACTAGCAATTTGAATTTTATTTTTACATTTGTCACTAGTGAGCAGGAGTGGAGCTTTGAATGTGATCGTTAGCCATGAAAAGCAAGCGAAGCGAATTATGGATCGTTGGCTTTAGCCATACGAGCCGTTTGAGTCTCGCTAGGCGAGAGACCTTGGCTCGAGCCGGTGCCATGGCTCTTCAACGATCACATTCAAAAGCGCAACGCATGCTCACCAATACAATTCATTAAATAAGCAAAGCAAAACAAATCCCCCAAAAGCTGGCCACTAGCAGACTTTTGAGGGCTTTATATTATTTAAAATCTAAAACGATTTATTTTACCGCATCAATAATCCCAGTGAAGCTGTCAACTTCTAGACTTGCGCCACCAACGAGGACACCGTTGATGTTGTCTTGGGATAGGATTTCTTTAGCGTTAGCTGCTTTAACAGAACCGCCGTAGAGGATGCTGGCTTCTTTAGCCAAGTCTTCAGAAGTCAATTCAGCAATGACTTGGCGGATTTCGGCACAAACTTCTTCTGCGTCTTGGGCAGAAGCGGTCTTACCAGTTCCGATAGCCCAGATTGGTTCGTAGGCGAAGACAACTTGTGAGATGTCATTAGCGTCTAAACCTTTGAGGGCAGCCTTTAATTGTTCAGTGATGAAGGCAATGTATTCATCGGCTTCACGTTGTTCCAAGCTTTCACCCACGCAGAGGATAGGGGTTAACTTGTTGTCTAGGGCAGCTTTGACCTTAGCGTTGATGTCTTCGTCGGTTTCCTTGAAGATTTCGCGGCGTTCAGAGTGGCCGAGGACCACATAGTCTACGCCGAGGTCGCTCAAGGCAGCAGGGCTGGTTTCACCTGTGTAGGCCCCGCTATCTTCGGAGTAGCAGTTTTGGGCCCCTACTTTAAGGGCAGAATCTTGAGTACGTTCCACAGCGTCAGCTACGAAGAGGGCAGGTGGGATAACCACCACATCAGCGTCCACATTAGCGTCCACTTGTGCTTTCAAGTCATCGATGAAGCTCTTCGCTTCACCAGCAGTCTTATTTAATTTCCAGTTTCCGGCAATAATTGTCTTAACCAATTTAAAATCTCCCTTCAGAAATTAAGTACACCTGTATTCTACCATTTTTGTCATGAAAACACTATTGTAAAGTGAAGAAAATCTCAAAGGGGGCGAAAGCTAGCGGGAGAAATAGACCTCTGGAGCAAGAGACCTATTTCTGCTAGCCTGAACCCAACTAATAAGCAACATAAAAGTCAGTTCCAACGAAATTTCTGACGAAGCAGCTAAGAATTTTCTCATTCGTCAGAGAAGGGCCCAAAATGTGTTAGAATGGAGGGGATGTGTGACGTGACAAGCGACTGAGAAGGAGAGCTTATGCTGAAGAATTTTATTTTTGATATTGATGACACCCTCTACGACCAGATGGATCCCTTCCGTCGGGCTTTGACGGAGGTCTTCCCCGACTTGGACCAGGACCGGGCCCCTATCTGGTATAAGAAGAGCCGTTATATTTCCGATACGGAGTTCCCGGGTCTTGCCTTCGACCCCGAGGGCATTAAGCAGATGCAGATCAAGCGCATCCAGTCGCCCCTGGCTGATGATGGGATTGACATTTCCAGTGAAGAAGGCTGGGCTTTCCAAGAAGCCTACCAGCGCTACCAAAAGGACCTGGACCTCCAAGGCGACATGCGCCAAGTCCTCGATCTCTTGAAGGCAGCGGGCCAGCCCCTAGGCATTATTACCAATGGAGAAACCGCCAAGCAGTGGGCCAAGGTAGAGACCATGGGCTTGATGGACTGGATTCCAGAAGACTATATCTTAGTTTCCGAAGAGGTGGGAGTGGCCAAACCTGAGCGCAAAATCTTTGACTTGGTCTGCCAGCGGATGGGCATCCGACCTGAAGAGAGCGTCTACTTCGGCGATAACTTCAAGCACGATATGGTGGCGGCCAAGGAAGCTGGTTTCCATACCGTCTGGCTCAACCACCGGGACCGCGAATTTGAAGGCGTTGATGATTATGTGGACCAGGTCTGCATGGACTTCCCTGAAGTTCTTACTTGGGTCCAAAAAAATCTCAAATAATCCTTTACAAATCCACTCGAATTTGTTAAAATGTGTACTTGTGAGTTATTGTCACGTATCAAACGATATTCCGCTAGTAGGTCTGCCTGCTATGAGTGTTTGTTGGAAGGAGAAAAAACATGAGTAAATTAATTGAAAGCATTACAAATGAACAATTACGTTCTGATATCCCAGACTTCCGTCCTGGTGACACCGTTCGTGTCCACGCTAAGGTTGTCGAAGGTGACCGTGAACGTATCCAGCTCTTCGAAGGTGTTGTTATCAAACGCCGCGGTCAAGGCATCAGCGAAACTTACACTGTTCGTAAGATTTCTAGTGGTGTTGGTGTGGAACGGACTTTCCCAGTTCATACCCCACGTGTTGACCAAATCGAAGTGATCCGTCAAGGTAAAGTTCGTCGTGCGAAATTATACTACTTACGTGATCGTCACGGTAAGGCAGCTCGGATTGCTGAACGCCGTCGTAAATAGTTCGATAGATATTGAAGCAGCAGGCTTGGCTTGCTGCTTTTTCTTTTTGGTGGATGGTAATAGGTATACAAATTGTAATGATGAGCATCCGTTCCGCTTTTGAATTTGATTGTTAAAGAGCCATGGCACCGGCTCGAGCCTTGGTCTCTCGCCTAGCGAGACTTAAACGGACCGTACGGCTAAAGCCTACGCTCCGTAATTCGCTTCGCTTGCTTGTTCATGGCTAACAATCAAATTCAACGCTTCACTCTTGCTCATGAGTAAATTGTTAATTATTAAGCTAAAAGAGTAAAAGTTTTTGATTTTCTAGCTAAGAGAAAAAGCAAATTGATTTTTCTACAAAAAAGTAGTCTGATGCCTGCTTCATGCGTGAGTCTTGTGAGAGGAAAGGGCCCGCTGGTTAAACCGCTTTCCCTTTTTGATTGAGTTGGGCTTTTTGCCTGTGTTAAAATGAAGTTAAAGGAGGTCGTGATGATGACTGAAGAATATACGATGGAAGAGAAAGGCTGGGGGCAGCGCTTCTTGGATATTTTGAAATGGATTGGCTTGATGATTTGGGGAACCCTACCTATGGGCTTGATGCTTGTGGTCAATGGTAATTCCCATCGTTTTTCCTGGCCAATAGTAGCTGGGCTGACCCTCTTGGTTCTAGTTTTTGCTTATGTGACTTACCGTTTTCTTTATAACTTTTATTACAAGCGTGCCCAGGGCAAGGACAACTTCGACCGCTTGGGATGGAAGGATGTAGGCATCGTCTTCCTCTATTATATTGGGGTCCGCGTGGCGGTGGTGGTATTGACCATGGCCAACCAAGCTGTCTATGAGACGGGGGTATCGGCCAATGACCAGATGCTCTTCTCCGGCGACCCTAACTTAGTATCGCCTATTTCCAATATTGCTTTCTTTCTCATGATGGGCTTTGCGGTGCCGTTTCTCGAAGAATTGGTCTTCCGGGGCATTTTCCAGCATCTTTTCTTCAAGGCTGAAAGCTTCTGGTGGCCCCTGGTCTTGAGTTCGCTAATTTTTGGTCTCAACCACTTGTCCAGTAATATGATTGAGGCTTTGATGTATATCATCATGGGGATTGCCCTCTACCTAGCCTACCGCCGGCGGAGAAATCTCAAGGACGCTATCCTCCTCCACATGATGAATAACGGCTTTGCGGCTCTTATTCTTTTAGGCACTTACCTCCTCCAATTTTTTAGCTAAGTGCTCAGCTCCTAGTCCGATTCGGCTGGGAGTTTTTTGCTTTCTTTATCAAATTGTACTAGTGAGCATCCGTTGCGTTGTTCCCTCAAAATAAAGCGAATTAAAAAATAGAAAAGAAACCGCTTTTATGTTAAATTATAGGAGAAAAGAATGTGCGCATCGAATGAAAGGAAGGAAAGATCAATCATGAAAAAGATTATCAACCAGGCGTCTGATGTGGTCGATGAGATGCTCTCGGGCATGGTTCTGGCCAATCCCAAGATCGAGCGGATTGAGGATACAGGGATCCTGATAGCCAAGGACTTGCCAGACCAAGTTTCGGTGATCAGTGGCGGGGGCAGTGGCCATGAGCCCAGTCACGCTGGCTTTATTGGAGATGGGATGCTGGCAGGGGCAGTCTGCGGCCAGGTCTTTACTTCACCGACCTCCGACCAGGTCTACCGGGCCATCCAGGAAGCCAACCAGGGCCAGGGGGTCATGCTGGTGATTAAGAATTATTCGGGGGACATCATGAACTTCGAAATGGCCATGGAGATGGCAGAGATGGATGATATTCCGGTCGCCAAGGTGGTCGTGGATGACGACATTGCCGTGGAAGATTCCGACTTCACCCAGGGCAAGCGCGGAGTGGCTGGCACTGTCTTCGTTCATAAGATTCTCGGCGCCGCTGCCCGGTCTGGAGCCAGCCTGGAAGACTTAGCCAGCCTGGGTCAGCAGGTGGTCGATCATTTATCCTCCATCGGCCTAGCCTTGTCTGGCGCCACAGTCCCAGAGTCCGGAAAGCAGGGCTTTAACCTGGCGGATGATGAGATCGAGTTCGGGGTCGGCATCCACGGTGAACCGGGCTACAAACGCGAAAAACTCCAGCCTTCCCGGGCTATGGCCCAAGAAATGTTGGAGAAGCTGAAGGCCTATAACAACTGGCAGGCTGGCGACCGTTATGCCATCCTCGTCAACGGCATGGGGGCCACGCCGCTGATGGAGCAGTACATCTTTTTAAATGATGTGATGGGTCTTTTAGCAGACGAGGACTTGGACATTGCCTTTACCAAAGTAGGCAATTTGATGACCTCGATTGATATGGCAGGGATTTCCTTAACTTTCTTAAAATTAGAAGACGACTGGCTGGACTTACTCCAAGCCGATGTTGATGTGGAAGGATGGTAGACTGATGAGTCAAGAACAAGCAGTACGCGAGGCTTTAAGCCTTTTTAGCCAAAAAGTTACGGAAAATAGAGAATACCTGTCCGAATTGGATACGCCGATCGGGGACGGTGACCATGGTGGTAACATGAAGCGGGGCGTGGATGCCCTCCAGGAGAAGCTGGACGACCAGGCGGAGGACGCCTCAGTGGTGGACCTCTTAAAGGCAGCAGCCATGGCCATGATGTCCAAGGTTGGCGGGGCTTCGGGTCCGCTCTACGGGACGGCCTTTTTGGAGATGGCCAAGGCCCTGCAGAGTCAAGAGGGTAACTGGGAAGCGGCTATCCAAGCAGCTGCCGATGGAATCGCCAAGCGCGGCCATGCCCAAGCAGGAGACAAGACCATGCTAGACGTCTGGCTGCCTGCTGCGGAAGCCCTGAAGGAAGGCAGCTTGACTGCCGAACAAATTGACGGATGGGTTCAAGCGACAGAGGATATGCAGGCCCGCAAAGGCCGGGCCTCCTATGTGGGCGAACGGTCAGTTGGCCATATCGACCCGGGCGCCATGTCCACATCTTACTGGCTCAAAGCCCTAGTGGAAGCAGGTGTTCTCCATGACTAGCGCCATTCTCTTAGTCTCCCATGTGGCGGACCTGGCCCAAGGCGTGGCGGCTCTCTTAGGGGAAGTGGCCCAGGATGTGGAAATCATCCAGGCAGCAGGCCTCGAAGATGGTGGGATTGGGACGTCCTTCGAACGGATCCAGACCGCCATCGACCAGGCTGAGGCCGATCAGATCTACGCCTTCTATGACCTGGGCTCCGCCAAGATGAACCTGGAAATGGTCCAGGAAATGTCCGACAAAAAAATTACCATCTATGACACCGCCTTCGTCGAAGGGGCCTACAACGCCGCTGCCCTGACCCAGGCTGGTTTGGACCAGGAAGAAATGGAAAAACAGCTGAAGGATTTAGTGGTGAAATAAAATTCCTTGGTAAGAGGTGGTGCTAGTGAGCATGCGTTCCGATTCCAACGCTTCACTCCTGCCCATAAAAACAGTGCCAAGCCGATATTTTAATCATTAGTAGCTAATGGAAATAAAAAAGTGTCGCCTTCTCTTATTGTCGAGGGAGGCGACACTTTTGTTATTTCATTAGAGACAAACACGGGCCAGGAGGTCGTCGAATTCGCGGACGTCTACCTTACGGCCGAGGCTGATCTTGATATGGCCAGCCCGAGTCCAGAGTTCGATTTCAGAGGTCAGGTCGAGCCGGCCTGCGTTCTCCGTGGACCACATGGTGATGGAGCGGTAGGGGAGGCTGTAGATTTCAATTTTCTTGCCAGTTAGGCCCTGGCTATCGCGGACGATCAGGCGCTTGTTGGTAAAGATAGCGATATCGCGGATGGTCTTGAAGGCACGGAAGGCTTCTTCGCCGGGCACTAACATCTTTTGAACGTCATCTGGAACAGGCACTTCTTCATCAAAAATCCAGGACGTTACTTCATTAATTTCGGACATAGGGTCCTCCTTTTTTGCCTTTAGTCTAACAAAAAGCAAGCAAAAAAGCTAGGCGGGTGGCCTAGCTTTAAAGTGGTTTGTTTAGTTGGGGCGCAGAGTTAGAAGCTTTTCCACCTCTAATCGCTCTTGCTCACACCCTTTTCTAGTCGGGTTCGCAAAGGCAGAAAGGGAATGACTTCAGCAAAAGGGAACGACCGGCTAAAGTCGTTCTTATCCCTTTTGCCTCCAGTCATCCCTTTCTAAACGCCTTTGCTCACACCCTTTTTTTAGAATAATTGTTTGTCACTACCGAAGCGTTGACCCAGTGCTTCTTGGGCAACTTGGTTGAAGTAGTGCCAAGTGTTGTCGTATTCAGGTTGGAAGAAGAAGTCAGCTAAGGCGAGGTCTTCAAGTGTCCAACCGGCTGAGATGGCAACGGATAGGGTGTTGATGTCCCGTGCTAAGTTCATGGTGGACATGATTTGTGCCCCGACTAACTTGTGGTCGTCTTTGCGGTAATGGATCTTCATGAAGACTTCTTGGTCGTCTTTCATGAACTTAGGCAGGACAGGAATTTGGAGGAATTGGCTTTCGACTTCGCCATCAATTTCTGCCTTGTCGCAGTCCTTAACGCCTGTTGCCGCAAAGTGGTAGTCGAAGAGGGCTAGGCCGCTGGTACCGTTGACGCTAGGTGATTTGACTTTGTTTTCCCCAGCGATAATGTTTTGAGCAGCTGCAACCGCTTGACGGCGGGCATTGCTGGCGAGGGCAATAGCCTTGCCTTTACCAGTTGGGTTGAATGGAATTTCGGTGGCGTCACCGGCAACATAGATGTCTTTTACAGAGGATTCCAGGTATTCGTTGACTTTAACGAAGCCTTTGTCATCTAGTTCTAGGGTGCCCTTGAGCCATTCGGTGTTTGGTTTAACGCCAACAGCGAAGAGAACGGTGTCGGCGGGGTATTCGCCCTTGTCTGTAATCACTTTGGCAACTTGGCCGTCTTTGCCTTCGACAGATTGGACGCATTCATTGCCGTGGAAGTCGAGACCTTTATCAGCTGCATGAGCTTCGAGGACTTCGGTGAATTCCTTGTCCAGGTAAGTTGGTAAGATGCGGTCTTGGCTATCGATCACAGTGGTCTTAATGCCAGCCTTGGTGAAGGCTTCTGCCGCTTCAATCCCGATGTAGCCGCCGCCTACAACAACGGCTTCTTTGGCTTCTGCCATACGTTTTTTGACGCGGTCTGCCCAGTCACGGCCCCGCAGATAGTAGACGTGGTCGAGGTCAGTCCCTTCAATAGGGAGTTCAACAGGCACTGCACCAGGACTTAAGAAGAGCTTGTCATAGCTGACCTGGTGTTCACCTTGGTCGTCTTTAACAGTCACTTCCTTGGCATCACTATCAATCGCAACTACTTGGCTATTGGTGTAGGCGTTAATACCTTGTTTCTTGTAAGAGTCTTCTGTTGCATAATGAAGATCGTCCAAGTGATCGGACTTGTCTTCTAAGTAAGACTGAATCCCACAAGATAGGAAGGACATGGTGGATCCACTTTCATAGAGATCGATTTCAATGTCCTGGTCAGCCTTGAGCAAAGTTTGAACCATTTCGTAACCAGCATGTGACGTTCCGACAACAACAACTTTCATCGTATACATCCTCCTTAATATTTTGCTACCCCCATCCTAGTACAAAAGGAGAGATTTCACAAACAAAAGGGCTCAGGAAAAGATTAAAATATGCTGAAAAATAAGGGCTTCTATCCCGTCATATGGGAGCGACTTATGCTAGAATAGGAATAAGTGAACAAGTAAAGGAGGCGCTTATGAACCATTTCTTAGAATACCTCAACAGTGACCAACTCGATTCTGAACTCTTTATTGAGAAGGCCCTTTATTCCTTGGCTGCCATCTTGTTGACCTTCTTGCTCATGAAGGGGATCAAATGGCTCTTACCTAAGCTAACGGATAATGAAAACCTGGCCCAGCGAATTAACCGCTTTAGCCGACTCATTGTCTTCTTCTTGGCCTTTATCTTTATCCTCAGCCTCTGGTTCTCCCAGGCCAAGCTCCTGGGGGTCATCATTCTGATTATCCTGGCCTTCCTCACCCTGGCCTCGCGGGATGTGGTGGTGGACCTGGTGGCCTATCTCTATATTATCCTGCGCTCACCTTTAGAAGTGGGCAGTGTGATCGATATTAATGGCGTCTCCGGCGAAGTGGTTGACCTGGATTTTCTCCAGATTAACCTGGCTGAAGTGGGGACCATGACCAAGGCCCGGACCCATACCGGCCGCTACATCTCGGTACCCAACCGCTGGATCTTCGAGCACGCCATCTATAATTACAACCACGACAGCCCCTATGTGGTGGTGGATGTTATGGTGCCTATTGATTACGGCCAAGACTTGGAAAAGGTGAAGAAGATTACGGCCAAGGTGGCCTATGAGAAGTACGAGGGCTTCCTCGAACAGTGCACGGAAGAAGAATTGGCCCTCTTCAAACGCAAGATGGATGGTTTGGAGGCCTCAACCAAGCCCCAGATCCGGATCGAATACGGCAACCGGTCCATGAATGTCTACATCCAATTCTTCACTCCCTACGACAAGATTGCCGTCAACAAGATGATCATGCAAAACGCCCTCTACTTCGACCTCCGCAGTCGCGGTATCCAAGTCACCAGCATGCAAGTGGTCAAATTTGAAGAATAGAGTGCGACAAAAGTCGTTTAGTCCTGGACCACTGGAGCAAAGGGTGATCAATCGTAGCTATACGATTGATTATCCTTTATGAAGTGGACGCCAGGGCTGACTTTTGGAGCAGGTTTTGAATAGAGTGCGAGTAAAGTCGTTCAGTCCTATATTCTTGAAAGAAAAAGAAGCCGCCACCATCTCGTCAGAGACGCGCTGGCTTTTTCTAAAGGGGAAGCTAGGGGGCAGTAACCCACACTCTTAAGCTCTGATTGTGGGGAGTGGTCGTCAATCCCCACTCCTACTTTCTAAGTGTGGGTTGGCGCTTGTCAACCCACACTCCCAGGATCCGAATGTGGCTTAGCAGCTGCTAACCCGCACTCCTAGGCCCGGAGTGTGGCTAGCTGGTCGTCAAGCCACACTCGCCGCCCCCAATTGTGTCTTAGGCCCCGGAAGGTTGACATTATAAGTCCGTATACTTTTTATTCTGCCCTCGGCTCTTGTCGACGGGATATTTGATGGCGTTTTTGGCGAGTTTGCGGGGGATGAGTTCTTCGATGTCGAGGTCCAGGTTGTCCGCCAGCATGAGGGCGTAGATGAGAACATCGGCCAGCTCATCCTTGATCGCCTCGATGTCTTGATTGCCTTCTTCCGCAGTCTTCCATTGGTAAATTTCTAAGAGTTCACTTGCTTCGAGAACCAAGGACAGGGCCAGGTCCTTCTCATTGTGGAACTGCCGCCAGTCCCTCGCATCACGGAAAGCGTTGATTTGTTCAATTAGGGTCATTGGAATCCTCCTTTCTTTCTCCTTATTATAAGACTTCTGCTGGCTTGGTCCAAGCTTGGATGTTTTTACCAGCAATTGCCAAGCCGGTGCCTTTACTGGTAGAATAGGGGTATTCAAGCCTTTTGGATAAGGCCGCGCAGCAATTTGAAGGAGTGGGAGTGTCAAATCATGGATGAATTAATGGAAGAAATTTTAGTTTCTAAGGAAGACTTGCAGGTTCGGATTAAGGAATTGGCGGATGAAATTGCAAAGGACTACCAGGATAAGAATCCGCTCTTGGTCTGTGTCCTCAAGGGGGGCATGCCCTTTATGGCGGACCTGATGAAGGAGATGGATATTCTCCTGGAGATCGATTTTATGGATGTGTCGAGCTATGGGGATGGCTTCGAGTCGAGCGGTGAGGTGAAGATTGTCAAGGACCTCTCCCAGCCAGTCAAGGACCGCCATGTGATCTTTGTGGAGGATATTATTGATACGGGACGGACCCTGACCTATCTTTACCAGGTCTTAGAGAGTCGCCAGGCAGCTTCCATTAAGACTGTCTCCCTCCTGGACAAACCGGCTCGCCGGACCAAGGACTTCCAGGCTGACTGGATTGGTTTTGAGATTCCCGATAAGTTTGTAGTGGGCTATGGCTTGGACTTCAAGGGCCAATTGCGCAATTATCCACAGATTGCGGTTCTCAAAAAAGAAGTTTATAGTTAGAATTCTTAGTGCCAGGTGAACGGCCTGGTACTTTTTTGGCTCTTGGCTCCAGTGAAAGGAAGCTAACCGCGCGCCCTCACACCCTAGTCGGGTTCGCAAAGGCAGAAAGGGAGTGACTTCAGCAAAAGGGAACGACCGGCTGCTAGCCGCTCTTATCCCTTTTGCCTCCAGTCATCCCTTTCTAACCGCCTTTGCTCACACCCTGTTCTAGTCGGGTTCGAGGATGCAGAAAGGGCTCCTCTTCGTAAAAGGCTGCCGAAGCTCTCTGAGCTTCTCTAGCCTTTTACTCCAGAGCTCCCTTTCTCCCACATCCTTTCACACCCTGGTGCTTTTTGTTTGGTAGCGCTATTTTTTTGAATTATAATAAAGGAAAAAAGAAAGGACGTGTGTGCAATGGGTTTATTTGACCAAGCAGGCAATTTAATTGGGATGTTGACGGGTCAGGGCGGCCAGTCCAATGACTCCTTAGCCAAGCAAGCCAATGTTTCTTCAGCGGACTTTGGGAAGATCATGACGCTGGGCTTGCCGATGATTATGAAGGCGATCAACCGCAACAGCCAGGACCAGTCGGGGATTGACTCGCTCAACCAGGCCCTAAACGATCACGACAAGGCCGACCAGTTCGAATCCGTCGATCAGGCAGCCGAGCAGGTGGACCAGGAGGACGGCGACAAGATCCTCAACCATGTCTTCAAGGACCAAAATGAGAAAGAGGGCATCATCGATAAGATCGCCCAGGCCTTGAATATGGATACAGCTTCTGTTAAGCGGACCCTGATTGTCCTAGCGCCCATGGTTCTCATGTACTTGGCCCACCGCCGGAAGTCTAATAATGTAGCTGAGGAAGACCTGGGTCAGGAAGTCGACCAGGCCTCCCGCGAAGTAGAGGGGCAGGCCCGCCAAGAAGGAGGCAGCCTCCTAGAACGGGTCCTCGATGCCGTAACGGTGGATGAGAATCAGACCGAAGATGATAGCCTCTTGGGTAAGGTTATCGACAATGTCACCGTCGATGAAAAGGACCAAGCTGCTAAGAAAGAAGCCAGTCAAGAGGACGACGGCGGTCTCTTGGGCGGTCTGATTGATAAGCTGACCAAGTAAATGCATCGTTCTTTGAAAAAGCAGCCCTGGAAGCTGCTTTTTCTTTATTTTCAGAGGCCAATCTGCCACAATAGGACTAAGCAGACTTTATGGAGAGGGGGAGATGGATGGCAGAGCTGAGTATTGAAGCGATCCCTGTTGAGGAAGCTGGATACTTGTCTGGACTGAGCTGCGAGTGTTACCTAGCGACCTTTGAGGGGACGTGTTCGGATAAGGATATGGCGGCTTACTTAGAGACCGTTTATGCGCCAGAGCGCTTGGCCCAGGAATTATCAGAGGAAGACTCTTACTTCTATTATCTTAAAGAAGGGGACATGGTCTTGGGCTATATCAAAGTCAATCGCGGCGACCAGCAGTCGGAAGAACAACCCCGAGACTGGCTAGAGGTCGAACGCCTCTATATTCGTCCGGGATACCAGGGGAGAGGTCTCGGTTCTCTACTCATGGATTTTGCCCTAGTCAAGGCAGGAGGCTGGGACTGTCCCTATATTTGGCTGGGGGTTTGGGAGTATAATCTAAGGGCCCAGGCCTTCTATAGGAAGTATGGTTTTGAACGTTTTTCCGAGCACGCTTTTGTGATGGGGGAAGAAGTCCAGTGTGACTGGCTCCTCAAACGTCCCCTGGTGCTCGGTCAGGAAAAGGAGGAAGATGACAGATGAAAGTTGGATTTATTGGTTTGGGTGTGATGGGACAGTCCATGGCCCGTCACATCCTCGAAGCAGGCTATGAACTCTTTGTCTATAATCGCACCAAGGCCAAGGCAGATGACCTGGTCTCCTTGGGCGCGCAATGGTGCGCGTCGCCCCAGGCATTAGCCGGCCAGGCAGACCTTGTGTTAAGCATTGTCGGTTATCCTGATGATGTGCGTGAGGTCTATCTCGGCGACCAGGGTCTCTTTGCGGGGGCACGCCAGGGGCAGATTTTTGTCGATATGACCACTTCGACCCCGGCCCTGGCCCAGGAGCTAGCCCAAGTTGGCCAAGACAAGGGCGTCCAAGTTCTGGATGGGCCCGTAACGGGTGGCGATGTCGGGGCGCGCGAGGGTCGTTTGACCTGCCTCTTAGCGGGCGACCAAGCTAGTGCAGATAAAATCCGTCCGGTCTTAGACACTTTCTGTGCCAGCGTCCAGTATTTTGGCCAAGCAGGTGCCGGCCAACACGCCAAGATGGCCAATCAAATCATGATTGCTGCGACCATGTTAGGCGTCATGGAAACCCTGGTCTACGCCAAAGCGGCAGGACTCGATGTCAACCAGGTCATTGACACTCTATCTTCTGGCGCCGCTGGGAACTTCTCCCTGACTTCCTATGGCCCACGGATCGTTAAGGGCGACTACAGCCCAGGTTTCTTTGTCAAACACTTCATTAAAGACCTGGGCATTGCCCTCGCCGAAGCCGACCGCATGAAGATCGATCTCCCCGCCTGCCAAATGGCCTACGACTTCTACCAACGCCTAGCCGACAAAGGCTACCAAGACGCCGGCACCCAGGCCCTGATGAAACTCTGGGATAACAATTATTAAAGGAGGGTGTGAGCAAAGGCGGTTAGAAGCTTACCACTGGAGCACGAACGAAAAAGGGCAAGCTCAGCTTGCACGTTTCGCTCGTGTGAAGTGGAGAAGCTTCTGCTTTTGCGAACCCGATTAGGAAGGGTGTGAGCAGTTGCGCCCAGACTTGAATGACTGGAGCCCAAACGGAAAAGAGCGGCTTTAGCCGATCGTTCCGATTGGGTGAAGTCACTTCAAGTCTGCAACTGCGAACCCGACTACAAGGGTGTGAAGGCTAGCGGTAGAAATAGACCTCTGGAGCCAAAAGCCAGAGAAGACTGAAAGAATTCGGCGGATTTTGGTGAAGAGGAGCTATTTCTGCTAGCCTGAACCCGACTAAGCAGGGTGCGAGACTTGGCGCTTAGGCTTGGATGATTGGAGCAAGTCAGAATAAGAGCGAAGCACTCGCTCGTTTCTGACTTGTGAAATCACTCCAAGCCTGCCAAGTCGAACCCAACTATATAGGGTATGAGAAAGAGATTTAGATTAGGAAAGCCTAGTGTCTTATAGAATTAACAAATCTATTATTATGCTGAGAGGTTGAGCTTTTGTCTCAACCTTTTTATGCGATAAATTTACGGCTCTCTTTACTAAGGCTCTCCAATTTTCAAACGAAGGTCTAGTTAGCAAGTAGCCGCTCTCCAACTTTCAAATGAGAGACTCCTTAGCAAGTAGCCACTTCTAAAATCTATGACCAAGCAAGTTTAAAAGAAAGCTTTGAAATTCTGCTTCTAATCTTTTTTTATAACCATTCTACATTTCCCAGAATAATTTAATTTTTTAATAGAATTTATTCAGCAATGCATCTATGAGCAGGAGTGGAGCGTTGAAGTTGGTCCTTAACCACGTCTAAGCAAGCAAAGCGAATTACGGCTAGTAGGCTATTTTTTAGCCCTACTAGCCGTTTGAGTCTTGCTAGGCGAGAGACCACTAGGACTCGAGCCGGTGCTGCTATAGCCGTTGGAGCGTAAGCGACTTACGGATATAGTACAAAACGGTGCTAGCCGTTCTTGATCCTCTATAATTCAAGGACCAAATTCAAAAGCGTAACGGATGCTCATCAGCACAGCTTTAAAAGCTTTACAACCCAAAGATTAAAATCATTTCAAAAAAAACTTAATTTTTCCGGCAAAATAGTTTGACAATTCGATCAGATTAGATTAAGATTAAAACATGCATTAAGAAATCACAGAAAGGGAGTAAGAACAATGGACTTTATGACTTCGCAAACTAACATGCCAATGACCAGCAACTATCCTTGTTGTAACGATTTCCGTCATCTTGCTCTCTTATTATTATGCTAGCAGGCGCATATGTGGTTCTTAAACTAACATCTGCGTCCTATTTGCGTACACAAAGGGGAGCAGGTGGTAGGCACCTTGTTCCGTAACAAGGTGCCTTTTCTTTTGAAGTGATGAATTCCAAAAATGTGGAAAGGAAGAGACGAATGAAACAGATTGATTTTTTTGATACAACCCTCCGTGATGGGGAACAGACGCCAGGCGTTAACTTCAATACCCAAGAAAAAGTTCGTATCGCTAAACAATTAGAAGAGTGGGGCATTGATGCCATTGAAGCCGGCTTCCCCATCTCAAGTCCTGGTGACTTCGAAGCCGTGAAAGCTATTGCAGATAGCCTAGAGTCAACGACGACAGTTGGTCTGGCCCGCTGCCGTGAGAAGGATATCGATGCGGTTCGTGATGCCTTAGTGAATGCGAAGTCACCTTCCATCCACGTCTTCCTTGCTACTAGCCCTATCCACCGCGAATTTAAATTAAAGATGACCAAGGAAGAGGTCCTCGAAAATATTGACCACCATGTCCGCTATGCCAAACAATACTTCGAAAGTGTTCAATTCTCACCGGAAGATGCGACGCGGACTGAGCTCGACTTCCTCGCCGAAGCCGTCAATACAGCCATTGACGCCGGGGCCACCATTATTAATATTCCGGACACTACCGGCTACACCAACCCTAAGGAAATGGCTCAGATCTTCCAACACCTTCAAAAAGAATGTCCAAAATTCGATGAGGTCATGTTCTCCTGCCACTGCCACAATGACTTGGGCATGGCAACAGCCAATGCCTTAGCTGCCATTGAGAACGGGGCCACCCGGGTGGAAGGAACCATCAACGGGATCGGTGAACGGGCTGGGAACACGGCCTTGGAAGAAGTGGCTACGGCTTTGAGAATCCGGGAAGACCACTACCAATGCACCAGCCATATCAACCTGGAGCAGACCAAGCGCTTGTCTGACCTGGTCTCCCACTTGTCCGGGATGCCTGTTCCACGGAACAAACCGATCATCGGGGACAATGCCTTCGCCCATGAGTCCGGCATCCACCAAGATGGCGTCCTTAAGAATGCCTCAACGTATGAAATTATTACGCCCCAAATGGTGGGGGTTCAGACCAATGCCTTGCCACTGGGTAAACTCTCCGGCCGCCATGCCTTCAGCAAGCGCCTAGAAGATTTGGGCTTCGACTTATCCGAAGAAGACATCAAGTCTGCCTTTGCTAAGTTCAAGGTCCTAGCTGATAAGAAGAAGCAGGTATCAAATGAAGATATTCGTTATCTCGTGCTCGGCCACGAAGACGAACAAGCGGCCGACTACAAACTGGTTAGCCTCCAATTAATGACCGGGACCAATGGCATTCCATCGACTGTGATCCAAATCAAGGAAAACAAGGAAGATGCCGAAGTGGTAACTGGACAAGGCATGGGCAAGGGCCCGATCGAAGCCATTTTCAATACGGTGGATGACATCATGCAGGCCAATTCCCACTTGACCGACTACCGCTTAGAAGCCCTGACCGGTGGGATCGATGCCCAAGCTGAAGTCCACGTGGCTGTTGCCAATGAAGACGGGACCCAGTATAACGGGAGTGGGATCGACTACGATGTGGTTACCGCTTCGGCTATGGCCTATGTCCAAGCCTGCGGTAAACTGAAAGCTGACCAAGACACAAAGGAGGCCTAGCCGATGACTGATACCAAGAAGATTGTTGTCCTAGCTGGGGATGGCATCGGTGAAGAGATCATGGCCAGCGCTTTGGCGGTTCTCGATGCGGTGGCCGACCGCTACGGCTATCACTTTGACTTAGATCCTCAGCCCTTTGGTGGGGCTGGGATCGACGCTTGCGGCCATCCCTATCCAAAGACCACCCAAGAAGCCCTCCACCAAGCTGATGCCATTCTTTTAGGCGCAATTGGTGCACCCCAGTATGAGCACTGCGAGGTTACCCCTGAAGCTGGACTCTTAGCCATGCGCAAGGACTTGGGTCTCTTCGCCAACTACCGGCCAGTCAAGGTGGGGGCTTCTTTAGCCGACCTCTCGCCATTAAAGGCTGACCGAGTAATTGGGACAGACTTTGTCGTGGTTAGAGAATTAACGGGTGGGGCCTATTTCGGCGACAAGGTGGAAGGCACGGACTATGCCTCTGACCTCATGCCTTACCGCCGGGAGGAAGTGGAGCGGATCGCCCGCAAAGCCTTCGAATTGGCCCAGAGCCGGCGCGGGAAATTAACCAGCGTTGACAAGGCTAATGTCTTAGCCTCTAGCCGCTTGTGGCGCCATACGGTTGAAGCCATCAAGGCGGACTATCCGGATGTTGAGGTCAACCACCTCTACGTCGACGCAGCATCGATGAAGATTGTGACCCAACCCCAGGACTTCGATGTGGTCTTAACCGAGAACCTTTTTGGTGATATCTTATCCGACGAAGCTTCTGTTCTTTCTGGCTCTCTAGGCATGCAGGCCTCGGCTAGCCACGGCACAGTGGGGCCTTCGCTCTATGAACCTATCCACGGCTCAGCACCTGATATTGCCGGGCAAAATATTGCCAACCCCATGTCCATGATCCTCAGTGTCACTATGATGCTCAGACAGAGCTTTGCTTTCAATGAGGCAGCGGACTTTGTGGAAGCTTCAGCAGAAGAATTAATGGCCAAAGGAATAAAAACCAAGGATTTAGGGGGTGAAGCCAGTACGACAGCCTTTACCCAAGCCTTGTTAGACTTGATGAAAGGAGCCAAATAAAAAAATGGGAAAAACACTCTTTGATAAAGTTTGGGACCGCCACGTCCTAGCCGGCGAAGAAGGCGGGTCCCAACTCCTCTATGTGGACCTGCATATGATCCACGAGGTGACCACGCCTCAAGGTTTTGAATCCTTGCGCGAACAAGGACGGCCAGTCCGACGCCCAGACCGGACCATTGCGACGATTGATCACAATGTACCAACCAAGGATGTTTTTAATATACAAGATGAAATCAGCCGTCAACAGATTGATGCCCTGCGCAAGAACTGTGAGGACTTCGGCATTGAGCTGAACGATATCGGTTCGGACGGCCAGGGGATTGTTCATATGATTGGACCGGAACTCGGTGCTAGTCAACCGGGACGGACCATTGTCTGTGGGGACTCCCATACAGCGACCCATGGTGCTTTCGGTGCTATAGCCTTTGGGATTGGTTCATCAGAAGTGGAACACGTTCTCGCTACCCAGAGCATCTGGCAGACCAAACCTAAGAAATTGGGGGTTGAAATCACCGGCAAGCTGCCCCACGGAACCTATGCCAAGGATATTATTTTGAAATTAATTGCTAGTTATGGCTCAGGCTTTGGGACCGGTTATGCGGTAGAATACTTCGGTGAAACTATTGAAAATCTAACCATGGAAGCCCGGATGACGATTTGCAATATGAGCATTGAATTCGGGGCTAAGATGGGCATGATGGCGCCTGACCAAACGACTTTTGACTGGTTAGAAGGCCGCCCCTATGCGCCAGAAAATATGGTAGCGGCTATTGCGGACTGGAAAGAGCTGAAGACGGACCCTGATGCCCAGTATGACGCCTATATTGCCTTGGATGTATCAGACCTCAAGCCTTATGTGACCTGGGGAACCAACCCTGAGATGGGGGTAGCTATCGATGAACCCTATCCAGAAATTAACGGCAATTCGGACTACGAACGGGCCTATGCCTACATGGATGAGAAACCTGGCATGTACCACCAAGATGTTCCGCTCCAGCATATCTTCATTGGCTCCTGTACCAATTCCCGGCTCGCCGATCTGGTTGAAGCCGCCAAGTATCTCAAGGGGCATAAGGTTGCCGATCATATTTCAGGTATTGTGGTGCCTGGGTCCAAACGGGTCAAGCAGGCAGCAGAGCGACTCGGCATTGACCAGATCTTTAGGGAGGCGGGCTTGGAATGGCGGGAACCTGGTTGTTCGGCTTGCCTAGGGATGAATCCCGACGGCTATCCAGCCTACGAGCATGTCTTGTCGACCTCTAACCGAAACTATGAGCATCGGATGGGCCAACATGCTCGAACCCACCTGGCCAGTCCAGCAACTGTCGCAGCCTCAGCTGTTGCTGGCAAGATTGTTGACGTCCGTCAAATTGAACCCGCAGAAATCGAGGTGCCCGATGGAGCCTATTAGACAGCACACCGGCCGTATCGTGCCGATGATGAATGATAATATTGATACCGACCAGATCATGCCCAAAGCCTTTATCAAGCGGATCTCCAAGTTCGGTTATGAAGACTTCATCTTCTTTGAGCAACGTTACCTGGACAAGGAGATGACAGATAACCCTGACTTTATCCTCAACCAAGAGGAATATAAAGGAGCCAGTATCCTAGTAGCTGGCGATAACTTTGGCTGTGGGTCCTCGCGTGAGCACGCGGTTTGGGGACTCAGCCAATACGGCTTCAAGGTAGTCATTGCAGGAAGCTTCTCGGATATCTTCTATATGAACTGTACCAAGAACTCGCTCCTGCCGGTTGCCATTGAAGACGAGGCCTACCGTCAAGACCTGGCTGATCTCGGCTCTGAAACAGAGATTGAAGTCGATCTTGAAGCGCAAGTTATCCACTCACCATTGGGGGACAAGCATTTTGACATCGATGATCAGATCAAGAACAAGTTCCTCCAAGGTCTGGACGATATTACGGAAACTTTGAAACATGAAGATGCTATCGCCGCTTATGAAGTAGCGAATGACCATAAATACGACGCTTAAATAATAGAAAGAAGGATTACTATGACAGAGACAAAGAAAGTACATTGGGATGGCCAAACAAACCAGGAAGCCGTTGATATTCTTTTAGGCCAAGGTGGGATGATTGTTTCCCCAACCAAGGTGGGCTACATTATCGGGACTAGCGACAAGGAAGGCTTGGAACGTAAATTCGCGGTGAAACACCGTAAACGGAACAAACCAGGCGTTACCCTCTGCGGTTCTATGGAACAATTGAAGAGCCTAGCTAAGATGACCCCTGAAATCGAAGCCTTCTACCAACAATGCTGGGACGAAGACATCTTGATGGGCTGTATCCTCCCTTGGCAAGAAGAGGCTAAGGCTAAATACATGCCAGGAGACGGATCTGAAGAATTAGCGACGGACGTTCGTGGTACCAGCTGCTTCGTTATTCGCTTCGGGGTACCAGGGGAACAAATCGCCCATGAACTTTGGGAACGCGAAGGCCGCCTGATGTTCGCTTCCTCTGCCAATCCTTCAGGTAAAGGGAACCGCGGCGTCGTTGAAGGCATCGGGGAAGAAATCGAACAGGAAGCCGACCTGATCATCGAAGCCGATGACTATGTAGCCTCCATCCAACCCAACAAGGACGAAAACACCCGCTACGAACAAGGGGTCATGGTCTCCTTCGTTGAAGACGAATCCGGCGAACTGGTGCCTGAACAACACGGCGAACGTGACGTCACCCCAGCCCCAATCTTGATCCGTAAAGGCGTCTACAACGACCGCATCCTCCAAATCCTAGCCGACCACTTTAACAGCTGGGACTACCGCCACGGACATTATTATTAAAAAAGGGTGTGAGGGCGCGCGGGTAGTTTCCTTTCACTGGAGCAAGTCACCAGAGCAGTCTGAAAGACTGCGGCGGAGACTTGTGAAGTGACAAGGAAGCTGCGCGACCGAACCCGACTAGATAGGGTGTGAGAGGATGCGGGAGAAAGGGAGCTCTGGAGTAAAATGCCAGAGAAGGCTGTAAGCCTTCGACGGCATTTTACGAAGAGGAGCCCTTTCTGCATCCTCGAACCCGACTAGACAGGGTGTGAGGGCGCGCGGGGCGTTTCGAACAAGAAATTAACACACAAACCGGTTCTTTGAGTGTGGATTGACGCTGTCCAACATTCAAACAGAGGCTTCAAGTGTGGGTTGACGCTGTCCAACATTCAAACAGAGGCTTCAAGTGTGGGTTGATAGCAATCAGCACACAAACAGGGGCTTCAAGTGTGGATTGATAGCAGCCAGCCCACAAACAGAGGCTTCAAGTGTGGGTTGATAGCAAGCAACACACAAACAGGCCCTCCGAGTGTGGATTGCTCGACCAATCCGACTAGGGGATGAGAGCGGGCACTTACCTCCCTCAATCATAGATGAATAAATTAGCCAGGCAGCGTTTAGCCTGGCTATTTTTTTATTTTTGAAAATGAAATCAATTTTTTAGAGATTTTCTAATATATAGAGGTGCTCTTGGAAGGTGTATGTTTGTCTAGTTTCGAATAGGGGAGCCATTCGCTATCCTCCTTTCCCCAGCAGAGGGAAGCCTTGCAAAAGCTGATGTCTCTCAACATTTCCCTAGCCCTCCGCTCAGGGAAATGTTATAATGAAAACGCTAACATATTTAAGAGGAGTGATGGGATGAAAACGATGGCATTATTAATTAACCCGATTGCCGGTATGGGTGGTCGGGCTGGCTTGAAGGGGACGGATGGGGCCGATATCTTGCAGCGGGCCCTAGACTTGGGCGCCCAACCGGAAGCGGAGGTCAAAGCAGGCAAGGCGCTAGACCAATTGGCAGCTGTTGATGTCCCGGTAAAAATTCTGGTGGCGGCTGGTGCCATGGGTGAAAATGCGGCCAAGGCAGCAGGTCTCGACTATGAGGTCATCTATGAACCGAGCGGAAAGACAGCCTTGGAGACTCAAAAGTCCGATACGGAAGCCTTCCTGGATGCCGCCAAAGCTGCTCAGCCAGATCTCCTTGTCTTTGTGGGGGGTGACGGGACAGCCCGGGATGTCTGCCGGAAGATTGGCTTGGACATTCCAGCACTTGGCGTTCCAGCCGGGGTTAAGATCTACTCCGCTGTCTATGCTAATTCCCCTGAGTCTGCTGGCCGCTTACTGGCGGAATGGGCCCAGGACAGCCCCATGGACTACCATGAAACCGAGGTCTTGGACCTGGACGAAGCGGGTTTCCGCCAAGATGAGGTCGATATTCAAGTATTCGGCTACCTCCGCGTGCCCCAGCACAGTCAATTTATGCAGAACCTGAAGTCGGCCAGTCCCCAGTCGGACGAGGCGGCCCAGGAATCCATCGCCTTGGATGTCTTGGACCATATGGATGACGACGCTATCTACTTGATTGGCTCAGGGACTTCCACCCGGCATATCATGAACGAATTAGGTCTAGATGTGACGGTTCTCGGGGTAGATATCATCAAGAACCGCCAGCTTCTCGTTAAGGATGCCAATGAGCAGGAGATTTTGGATGCCATTGAAGGGGAAGAAGATGTCCGCCTAATCGTGACGCCCATGGGTGGCCAGGGCTACATCCTCGGTCGGGGCAACCAGCAGCTCTCCAAGCGGGTCCTCGCCCACATCGACAAGGACAAGTTAAGCATTGTCGCCACCCCAAGTAAGATCATGACCATCGGCACCAACCCCTTCCTCATCTACACCATGGACGACGCCATCGATGAGAAGTTCACCGGCTACTACAAGGTCACCACCGGCTATGGCCAGTACTCCATGCACAAGGTCGAAGCCATGAAGTAAAAAAGACCAGTAAAAAGCCCCAGTTTTCTCCTTGGCTTGGCAAGCTTGCTTGTCGGCCTAAGGAGGGCAGGGGCTTTTTGATTTGGAATGATTTGTGGCTCAAGCGAGTAAAAATAGAATCAGCCCACCGCAAGCTCCAGAGTCTTCTCAAAGTTGAAAAATTTGTGTTAGGATAAGCAGAGAATGATGAAATCCCAAGCGCTTGTTAAGGAGGACTTGCAATGAAGCCAAGAGAATTACTCGATACTTTATCAGTGGCTGCCAAGTTAAAGGACACGACCCGACACTGTTACACAGAGGAGGGTCGGCATGAGAGTGTAGCTGAGCACTCCTGGATGATGACCCTGATGGCTTTTCTTTTGATGGAGGAATTTCCGGAAGCGGACATGAACAAGGTGATTCAGATGTGCATCATCCATGACCTGGGCGAGTGCTTCACGGGAGATATTCCGACCTTTGACAAGGGCGAAGCGGACGAGGTCAGGGAGCAGGACTTGCTGAAGAATTGGGTGAATTCGCTTCCTGATGACACCGCACAAAAAATGACGGAACTTTACCGTGAGATGGAAGAGCGCACGACCCTTGAAGCCAAGATCTATAAGGCCATCGATAGCCAGGAAGCCCTGATCCAGCATAACCTTTCTGACTTAGACACCTGGACTGACCTTGAGAAGTCCTTCAACCTGACCTATGCCGACGACAAGGTCCAGTTCTCTAACTACATGACCCAGCTCCGCGAAGAAATCCGCAAAGATACCCAGGCTAAGTTAGCGGATGAGGAAATAATGAGTTAGGTAAAAAAATGTCTAATATAAGATAGATATAGACAATATCGTTTGAAAGCGCTTATAACCTGTGTTAAGTTTAAGGTGTAAAGTGTAACTTTGGAACCGAAAGGAGAAGAATATGTTTAAAAAGAAACTTTCTGTGATTACATCTATTCTGGCCATAAGTTTACCAATTTTTATAAACGTGCCTGTAAGTGTTAGGGCTATTGAACAAAATGAACAAGTTGGATTACAACAAGAGTCTAATCAAAAATATTCCATATCTGACCATATAACAAATGAAGATAAAAAATTTATGGAGAAATATTCAGCTACTTATTCCCAGTTTGAATTAGATAGCGAAGGAAAATTATTACTTGGTTTAACTGATGATCAACTAATTAATGATTATAATTTTTCTAATTCTGAAGTGGAAAAAATTCATGAAATAATAAACTATCAACACACTAATGTAGATAATGCAAAGAATATGACATCTAATGGAGATACTAGTATTGTTACACCTTATTTACATGTCTCAGATTGGAAAGTATATTTTACATATGATGATTTAGTAATGTATGTATCTTCAGCTGCACAAATTGGACCACAAGCTATTGTAGCAGCGTTAGCTGGACTAGGTAGTGTTGTAGCAACACCCGGTGTAGGGACAGTAATAGGCACAGCTATTGGTCTTTTTAGTGCAGGAACTATTGCTTATCAAGTCACGCAAGCCTTAGCTAACCAACAAGGCTGGTATATTGGAGTAACTTGGAATGGTGCATTTCCTAATCCAGATTCGGGAACTTGGTAGTAACTTAGGGGGCAAGCCTAATGACTAGAGAAATTCTAAAATCATTTTTACTCACTCTGTTGCATGCAAGTTTCATATTTCTGCTTTGTGCAGTAATTGAAAAGTTTTTTTCTATTGATATACCGTATATAGTCCAACTTATTTTTGTTAGTCTATATGTGTTTTGGCTATTCAAGCGAAGTCGTCTAGACCGGTCAAGTGAATAATCAATCATTAAAAGGTGTTGGTCCATCTTCAATGAAGACAGGCTAGTACTTTTTCGAGTGGATGGTCTAATAGTTTTCAAAGTCCCTGAATATGCTCCCCCCTAAAAGTTGAACCTAGACTCTAACTTTTAGGGGGCACTACAGAATGGCTAATATAAGCTAGATATAGACAATATCGCTTGAAAACGCTTGTAATTCTTGTTACTTTAAACATGTAGCTAGCCCCCTTGGACAAGAAAGGAGCACTATATGTATAAAAAGAAGTTTTTAGCTTCAACTGCCGTCGCCCTTTTACTTTCACCCATTGCCCTAAGCTCTGGCTCTAATATTGTACAAGCTTCTCAAGTTGAAGAGGAAACTGTACAAAGGCAGGAGCAAACTATAGTGACTTTTACGAACCAAGACATTGTTAATTCTGCTCAAGAAGCCTATCAATCTGGTCAGATTGATAAAGAAACTTATGATTATGTTTATGCGACTTTGAATCCTACTTCAAGAGCAACCACACGCGGAGAGAATAAGATTGTTGATTTAGGAAATGGCCAGTTTGATGTCTATATGAATAGCTTAGTTGTTAATACTCTAGTCGGTACGGGAGTAGCAGCAGCTGGTGCTATACTTGCACCAATAATTGGACCGGCACTAGTAAGTGTTGGAATTAGTGCAACAGCTCAAACTTTCGTAGGAACTATTTTAACTTTTACTTTAGGTAGCATGACGGAGGATGTATTAAGTAATGGAGCCATCGTGCGCGCTCAATATATTGAAGGAGCCCCTGCTGAATTTGGGCCATTGGTAAGCCCAATCAGCATTCGTTCACAGTAAGAAAGGACTGATCGCATGGATAATTGGGGTGGTAAACTCGCCTTTTTCCTTTCGGCTTCATTAACTTTCGCTCTTATTGAGTGGATCAAGAAGAAATATCTGTACGAAGATAAGGACCAAGACAAGAGATCAGATAATGAGAAAAAAGAAGATCAATAAAAAATACAAATAGACTAAGTTAGGGGATTAAGAAATGATAGCTGATATAAGCTGGATATAGACAATATCACTTGCAAGCGTCTATTATTCTTGTTAACTTTGACATGTAGATATGCCGCGATATCAGGCTAAGGGAGGCCTTTTCATGCTAAATAAAATCCACCAATTCTTTTACAAACTACCTGACCTTGTAAAGTTCTTTTACCTTACAGTTTTAACTGCTGCTACATTAGATTATTTATTCGAAAGGGGCTTAACCGTCTTTAAAGTTATTGTTATTCTGGTAGTGACTATCTTTAATTGTCTGATCATATTTAAGCCAAAAGAAAAATAATTCGCTTGCCCAATAGCTAGTAGTTAATACAGCACTAAGTATAGAAGACAGGGGCTTTCATGTTTAAATAAAGCCATTATAAATTTTATAGCCTATACTTTTCAAAATTTGGGATTCTTTTATTATCAGTATTGATAACCAGTAATTAAAAAAGCTTATACTAGTTGCTTTTTGAGCAGGAGTGGAGCGTTGAAGTTGGCCCTTAGCCATGAAAAGCAAGCGATGTGAATTACGGCTAGTAGGCCCTTTTTGGGGCCGTACTAGCCGTTTGAAGCTCGCTAGGTGAGGGACCTTGGCCCGAACCGATGCCATGGCTCTTTAAGGGGCAAATTCAAAAGCGAAACGGATGCTCACCAGTACAATTTGTTAAAGTAATAGGCTTTGTTCTGATCATGTTACTGTTTTTAAAGCAAAAGAAAAAGTTGAGATCCTAGCTCAAGCTAGTTTCTCAACTTTTTTCTCATCTTCTAATACCTTTCAAAAGCTTCTCGGATGGCTTGGGGGTCCTGGGTCTGGGTCAAGATCAGCGTCAACAAGATCTTGGCCTTGCTTGGAGGGAGGCTGCCGGAGGGGATGAAGGGCATACCCCCGTCGACGCTTGCTTCGTAGAGGGTCAGGCCGTTCGCTACCCGGGAGCTGCGGACGATAGGGGGGAGCTGATCTTCATGGGACTTGATGTAGTCGCACCAGTCCTGGCTGATATTGCCGGTGCCTACGCCGGCAAGGACAATCCCGTCCGAGTGGTTCTTGAAGAAGTCTAGGATATCGGTTGAAGCGCCCACATGGTAGTAGGCGATGTCCACTCGGGGCAGCTGGCCCACTTCGCTTAAGTCGATCTGGGGACTGGGCTTCGTAGGGCCTTGGAGGAAGTAGGCCTGGTCTTCGCGCAGGTAACCCAGGCAGCCCAGGTCCCGGCTGTCGAAGGCTTGGGGGCGGAAGTTGCTGGTCTTTTGGACTTCGCGACCAGAGTAGATACCGTCGGAGAAGGCGACCAGGGCCCCCATGCCCACTGCCTGGTCGCTGGCAGCCAGGCAGATGGCCTGGTAGAGATTCATGGGTCCGTCCGCGCTGGCAGCTGTGGCGGGGCGCATGGCTCCAGTTAGGACAATCGGCTTGTCTGAAGGCGCGGTGAGATGAAGGAAGTAGGCTGTTTCCTCTAAGGTATCGGTTCCGTGGCTGATGACGATCCCATCGATGCTTTCATCGGCCAGGACCTCTTGGACGCGCTGGCCCAATTGGAGGAGTTGGGCATTGGACAAGGACTCGCTGGCTACCGAAAAAATCTGCTCATAGGTCAGATCGGCAATTCCATCCAGGGAAGGGAGGCCCTCCAGCAATTGGCTGGCATCGAAGGCCCCTGCCTGGTAGGATGTGGTCTTGCCGGCTGCACCGGCTGCTGAGATGGTGCCACCGGTGCCGATGACATGAATTCGTTTTGTCATAATAAGCTCCTTTCTGGGGTCTTTTTTCCTTAATTAAAGGCTACAGCGGTGGAAAAGTCAATAGCCGTCAGCTGAACTCACACAAAAGGCAAGCAGATGTCAAGATCAGCCGCTAAAGCTATCAAGATTATTGCAAATTTTGCAAGAAAAGGACAAAATGATCAAAAAAGCTTATTTTATCACTTGGACATGCTATAATGACCCTAAATGAAAGGAACAGAGGAGGACGTCTGAATGGGAGAATGGACTGTTGAAATGGAATTTTACCGCTTGCGGAAGGCGCCTGGGGATGAGGAGAAGGCCGAGTCCTTGGAGTATCTCGAGCGGGCCTGGGCCCTGGAGATTGTGTCGGCACATGAGCGCTACCTGGACCAGGCCCTGGAGCTATGGCCGGAGAACTTAGATGCCCTGATGCTGCGCTTGGAGCGGATTCCCCTGCCTGCCCGGCTCCTTTACCTGGAGGCGCTAGCCCAGGAACACAAGGCGACTTATCTGAAGGGGCCTAAGCTGTCCTATGCCAACCTTGCCCAGCGGCCTTATCTCCGCTTGCTCCATGAGATTGGCTCCCTCTATACGGAGATGGGGCGCTATCCCCTGGCAGCTGAGATCTATGACATCTTGCTCCGGGCAGGAATGACTGAGCGTTTTGAATTTAAGCGGGAAATCCTGATTCTCTACTACCATACGGGGGACTGGGAAGGGATGGCCCAAGTTTACCCCAAAATAGAGGCGGACGAGATCCATGAGATCATCCTCCTGCCCTGCCTGCTACTCGCTTACCGGACTGACCACTTGCTCTGGGTGGATTACTTCTGGCAAGAACTCAACCGGCTCAACTCAGACTTGGCCGAGTTTTTCAGCCAGGACAATTGGCCTATTGAAGACATTGTGAACCTCGAAATGACCCCTCACAATCTAGTCGATTACCTGACCAAGCACGACTACCAGACCTTGGTCTTGGCGGCTAACCCCATCCTGCCTAGTCTCTTGTCTGATGACTACAGTTATAAGTTCTTCAAGGAAAAGGCTAAAGCCAAGCCAGCCCAAAGCTTGACTTTGGCTGACCTGGAAGAGGACCATAACCTGGCGGAAGCTCTCAACCTCTACCACCTGTATAATGCCGGGAGTGATAACAGCGAGAGCTTCCGGGACCGGGCCTATTCCGCATTTCTTTTTGAAAGGGGCGAAGCGCATGACCAAGAAGCTGGGCCAGAAGTGGCGGCTTGGTGGCTTGAGCAAGTGATCGGTGAGAAGGGCGCTGCCTTGTTGACAGAAGCAGGCTATGCGAGCTTTGAGGCTCTGGCCCAAGCCAACGCCAATGACCTCCTCGCCATCAAGGGAATCGAACACGAAATGATAGTCCGTCTCAGACAATGGGGGCTGGCTATCTAATGGCTCAATTGGAAAGCCATGCCGCTAATGAAATAACTGAGATCCTGTTGACCGCAGGATCTTTTTTGTTTTGCCGTGTCATCAAGGAGCTGTAAAGATTAAGATCCTTTAAAATTTTGTTTACTTTGCCTGACGCTTTTGCTATGATTAGAATACAGTGGGAAAAATTAAAAAATACTCATATTTTCCACCCCGGTGGTTTTTTATTTTTAGGAGGATTGCTTATGACGAGTGAGCAGAAAAAGAAAAAATTAGGCCTTGTGCCGCGACTGATTATTGCTATTATTTTAGGGATTATTGCCGGTCAACTGTCCTTTATTCCGGAATGGTTCCTGCGTGCCTTCATCACCTTCTCCGCCATCTTCTCTAGTTTCCTGAACTTTGTGATTCCTTTTATGATCATTGGTTTAGTGATCAAGGGGATTGCTGACTTGAGTGATGGGGCGGGGCGTCTGTTGGGGATTACCGCACTGACTTCCTATATTTCGACCTTGATCGCGGGGTCCATCGCCTATACCACCGCCATTACCCTCTTTCCTCACTTCATCACGGATGACTTAGTCCAGAAGCTGAATGAGGCAGGGGAGGGCTTGACCCCTATCTTTGAAATTCCCTTGGAGCCCTTCTTCGATGTGACAGGTGCTATTATTTTTGCCTTCATGATGGGGCTAGGGATTTCTTGGTTACGGCAAAAAGGCCAGGGCGAGGCCCTTTATGAAGTTTTCAGCGACTTTGGGGAAGTGATCACCCAGGTCTTAGCGACAGTGGTGATTCCCTTACTTCCTATTTATATCTTCGGGAACTTCGCCAACCTATCCTACACCGGATCGGTCTTTACGATTCTGGGCGTCTTCTGGAAGGTCTTCATTGTGGTGATTATTCTTCACCTGCTCTATATCAGCGCTATGTTCGTGGTAGCTGGTCTCTATGCGGGTAAGAATCCGATCCAATTGATCAAGAACCAGATCCCAGGCTATATCACAGCCGTTGGGACCCAGTCATCAGCAGCAACCATTCCAGTCAATATTGAATGTGCTGAGAAGAATGGGGTGTCTGAGGATATCCGGAACTTCGTGGTGCCGCTCTGTGCGACCATCCACTTGGCCGGGTCGATGATCACCATTACTTGCTGTTCCATGACCCTCTTGCTGATGTATGATATGCCCCATCCTTTCTCGATGATGCTTGGCTTTATCATGATGCTAGGGATCGCCATGGTTGCTGCACCAGGAGCGCCAGGTGGAGCCATTATGTCGGCCCTGCCTTTCCTGCCCATGGTTGGAATTGTTTCAGACTCTATGCAGCAGTTGATGATTTCCCTCTATATTACCCAAGATAGTTTTGGGACCGCCGCCAATGTGTCGGGTGACAACGCCATTGCGGTCTTCATCGATAAATTACACCAAGACAAGAAGTAAAATATTTTCCCACTGAAGAGCTCGATTTTACCGGGCTCTTTTTTAATTGCAATTTCAGAACATACGTTCTATAATAGGTGGGAACACACGTTCTATTGGAGGGAGTATTATGGAAGTTCATGATGATTATATTTTTGACTATGATAAGGAACCGCGCCGGGAGATTCTCTGCATTGACTGCAAATCTTTTTATGCTTCCGTGGAGGCGGTAGACCGCGGCTTAGATCCTTTGACAGCTAAATTAGTCGTGATGTCCTACCCGCCAGATGGACCGAGGAAAAGGGCTTCGGGCTTGATCCTCGCCTCGTCACCAGCTGCCAAGCAAGCCTATGGGATTTCCAATGTGTCCCGAGCTAGGGACCTGCCCTATCCTTATCCTGACGACCTCTATATCGTTCCCCCGCGCATGCGCTATTATATGGAGAAGAACCAGGAGATTAACCAAATTTACCAGTCTTTTGTGGCGGCGGAAGACCATGCCGTCTACAGCATCGATGAGAGTTTTATGGACATTACCGCATCGATGCGGCTCTTCAAGCAGAAGACAGCGGGGAACTTTGCGGCTATGGTCCAGCGGGCGGTTTATGAAGGAACTGGCATTTATGTGACGGTCGGCATCGGAGATAATCCTTTATTAGCCAAGCTGGCCTTGGACAATGCGGCTAAACATCAGAAAAATATGCGGGCGGAGTGGCGCTATGAAGATGTCCCCCAGACCCTCTGGCAAATGGACTGCCTGACTGACTTTTGGGGGATCGGTAAGCGGATGGCCCGCAAGCTCCAGGCCCTGGGCATCCAGTCCATTTACGACCTGGCCCACAGCAACCCCTATCTGCTCCGCGATAAGTTTGGCCGGCTAGGCGAGCAGGTCTATGCCCACAGTTGGGGGATTGACCGGTCTTTTATCGAACCGCTCAAGCCGCCGAAGACTAAGAGTCTGGGCAACCATCAAATCTTGCCCCGCGATTATGACCAGGCTGGCGAGGTCTTGACTGTGGTCAAGGAGATGGGTGAGCAGCTGGCCACGCGTTTGCGCCGGGAGGGCTATAAGGCGCAGGGCCTGACCTTGGTCCTGGGCTATTCCAAGGGCTACTGTTCGCCGGATGGCAGGACCTTCCGCCGGGCTTCAGGTCGACTCTTGGCTAGCCAGCGACGGTCTGAGCTTCTCCCCGTCCTCGAGCGCTTATTTGCTCAAATCTACCAGGGGCAAGTGGTTCGAAATATCGGCGTTTCGGCCTTTGACCTGGAGGAAGCGGGCTGTGAGCAGCTGTCCCTCTTCGCCGCTGATCCCAAGACGGATGCCCTGGAAGCAGTCATCGATAAGATCCGTCAGAAGTATGGCTTTAAGAGCCTGGTCCCCGCTACCTCGCTATGTTCCGGTGCCCGCGCCATCGCCCGGTCCCAGCTCGTCGGCGGACATGCAGGGGGCATGGCAGGGATCGAGGATGTGGCGACGGATGGCTAGGAGGGGCAAGCACTTTACCGATTACAATGCCTACCACGACCGCGGCTTTCACTTGAAGTGGCGGACGGCTTTTGCCTTAGATGAACTGGTCCAGAGCATTGAAGGCAACATCAAAGAAGACCAAAAAGACAATGCCAAAGAAGCTCAAATGTCCGCTCGAGCAATAAGCCAAGTCCTCTACCAGGCTTATGTTTACCAGCGCCCGGTGGAATTCCAGCTCAACCGCTATGACCAGCTGGGCCGCATCTCTGACAAGCGCCAGGCATATTTTAATGGTCTCTGGGATGCTAGAGGACTTTGGCTGGACGGGGACTTTTACCCCTGGGAAGACCTCCGCCACATCCGACTCCTGCCTTATCAGAAATGGTCAAAATAAAGGTCAAAAAATGTCAATTAAAAGGTTGACCTTTTCTGACCAATAGGCTATAATAAGAGTATGCAAAGGAGTGATAAGATGAATAATATGGAAATGACAACGGCCATGCAAGAAGCCTTAGCCAATGCCCAACAGATTGCTAAGGTCCGCCAACATCAAGAAATAACCGTTGCACATTTATTCAAAGCCATGGTAGAGCCAGGCAACTTCGCATACAATTTCTATCAACGTTTAAACATCGACATGAATGCGCTAGAAGCTGAATTAGACCGTGAACTCGATAAAATTGCCAGTGTCAAAGGGGACAATGTCCAATATGGGCAGGCAATTTCTAGGGGACTTGCTGAATTAATTCAAAAGTCCCAAGACTTAGCTGCTGCAAGAGGGGATGAATACCTCTCCACAGAAGTTGTCCTCTATGCGATTTTTGACTTGACTTATTTAGAGCTCAGCCAGTGGCTCAACCGCGTATCCAGTAAAGAGGCTGCCCAAGCCTTGATCGATGACTTAAGAAAGGGTGATCGTGTGACTTCCAAGAATGCAGAAGAAAACTACGAAGCATTAGAAAAATATGGGGCCGACCTGACCCAACTTGCCCGGGAAGGGAAGATGGATCCAATCATTGGTCGGAACGAAGAAATCCGTGATGTAATCCGGATTCTCTCGCGTAAAACCAAGAATAACCCTGTCCTGATCGGGGAACCAGGGGTCGGTAAGACCGCCATTATTGAAGGCCTGGCCCAAAGAATTGTCAAAGGGGATGTCCCCAGCAACTTAAAAGATAAGAAATTAATCTCCCTCGATATGGGGGCGCTGATTGCAGGGGCCAAGTACCGGGGCGAATTCGAAGAACGGCTGAAGGCTGTTTTAAATGATGTGAAAGCTTCTGATGGGGAAATTATCCTCTTCATCGATGAAATCCACATGATTGTTGGGGCTGGTAAGACAGAAGGCTCCATGGACGCCGGTAACTTGCTCAAGCCTATGTTAGCCCGGGGTGAATTGCACTGCATCGGGGCCACGACCCTGGACGAATACCGGGAATACATGGAAACCGACAAGGCCCTGGAACGCCGCTTCCAAAGAGTCTTGGTTAAGGAACCAACTGTGGAAGACACCATCTCTATCCTGCGTGGCCTGAGCGAAAGCTTTGAAAACCACCACCATGTCAAGGTCCACGACCAAGCCCTAGTGGCAGCAGCCCAGTTATCGGACCGCTATATTACCGACCGCTACCTGCCAGACAAGGCCATTGACCTGGTCGACGAAGCCTGTGCTGAGATCCGGGTGGAAATGAACTCCATCCCAACTGAACTAGACATGCAACGCCGCCGTCTTCTCCAATTAGAGATTGAAGAAGAAGCCCTCAAGGAAGAAGAGGATGACTTTTCTAAGCAAAGATTGGCTGAACTCCAAGAAGAATTAGCTGAAGTCCGGGAAAAAACCAACCAGTTAACCATGGAATGGGAAAACGAAAAAGAAGGGCTCAAGAAGATCCAAGACAAACGTCAAGAATTGGATGACGCCAAGCGGCAATTAGAAATGGCCCAACAAAATTATGACCTGGAAAAGGCAGCTACCCTCCAACACGGGACCATCCCTGCCTTGGAAAAAGAATTGAACCAAATGGAAGCTGACTATGCTGAGGACATGGAAGGCCGGTCCAGCCTAGTCCAAGAAGCTGTCACAGAAGAACAAATTTCTGAAGTGGTTTCTCGTCAAACCGGCATTCCTGTGTCGAAATTGGCTGAAAGTGAACGGCAAAAACTCCTCGACTTAGATGACCGCCTCCACCAACGTGTGATTGGTCAAGATGAGGCCGTGGATACCGTCAGCAACGCTGTCCTCCGCTCGCGGGCCGGCATCCAAGACCCTGACCGCCCACTCGGTTCCTTCCTCTTCCTAGGACCAACTGGGGTCGGGAAGACCGAACTGGCCAAGGCCTTGGCTGAACAAATGTTTGACAGCGAAGACAACATTGTCCGCATCGACATGAGCGAATACATGGAAAAAGCTAATGTCTCCCGCTTGGTCGGTGCCGCACCAGGATACATTGGCTACGAAGAAGGGGGCCAATTAACTGAAGCTGTCCGCCGCCACCCTTACTCTGTCGTTCTTCTAGACGAAATCGAAAAGGCCCATCCGGATGTCTACAACATCCTCTTACAAATTCTAGATGATGGTCGCTTGACTGATGGCCAAGGCCGGACCGTCGACTTCAAGAATACCATTATCATCATGACCTCTAACCTAGGCTCCGATATCTTGCTAGAAGACAGCGAGTCAGGTCAGGATGAAATTTCTGAAGAAGCGCGTGACCAAGTCAAAGACCGTCTCCATAGCTACTTCAAACCTGAATTCTTGAACCGGATTGATGACATTATCTTCTTCAGTCCACTGTCTAAAGACAATATGACAGGCATTGTGGCTAAGCTCTTGGAACAACTCAACCAACGCTTAGCTGACCAAAACATCCACCTCGACTACAGCCAAGAGGTCCTCCAATGGATTGCTGATGAAGCCTATGAACCTCAATTTGGGGCCCGTCCACTGCGTCGTTTCATCACCAACCATATCGAGACCCCACTGGCCCGGGCAATTATCGCCGGCGATATCCAATCGGGGCAAGCAGTGCAAATTAAAGAAAAAGACGACCAAGTCAGTTTTGAAGTCGAATAATACGATAGAGTCCGACAACAGTCGACAAGTCCTGGATTGTAGCCTTATTGTTAAGAGAGCACAAGGAAAGTCATAATTGGCTTTCCTTGTGCTCTCTTTTGCTTTTAAAGGGGCAATTCTTTCCGTTTTCTTTGGGATACTGGTAAGATAGAGTTAAAGGAATGTCCTATAATTTAGAGAGGTGGTTTCTATGGAGAAGCAGTCTTTAGTAGGAATAGTCAGACATTTGCGAAAAGAAATTCAGGAGGAAGGGCAAGCTCTCTATGCGAGTTGGGAGCCTCAGACTATCCGGGAAGATTTTCGATCGAGTGCTAAGAACCTGGCGGCCTATGCGGTGATGCGACGGAGGGACCTGCGCGAGCTCCAAGACCGTCTCGACAAGCTCGGTTACCAGGGGTTCAGAGGGATTGAGGCCAATGTGCTCGCGGGCCTCGATCACTTAGTCCAGGTCATCCAGGGGGAGGCGGTGGCCAATGAAGAGGCGCGCTGGGCTGAAATGGACCAAGCCAAGGCCCAGACTTTCCAGATTTTCGGCCTAGAAGCTGGTAAGCGGGCCCAGAACCTGGTGAACTTGCCCACGGAGGCTGGTCGAGATCCCTATTATGTTAGTGATTTAAGCCAGGCGGGTATGGACCTGGCCCGGATTAATTGTGCCCATGACCAGGCTAAGACCTGGCAAGCTATGGCCAAAAATATCCAAGCAGCTGGTAAAGCCAAGGGGCGCCAGCATCCCATTTACTGTGACTTAGCAGGGCCCAAAGTCCGCATCGAAGCCCTCTATACTGAGCAGCAGAATCCCCGAGTCTTTGCATCTGATACTTTCTTCATTAGCCATGTCAAGCCCTTGGAAGATTTCCAAGACCAAAACTTGGTGCTCTACACTCCCCAGCAAGACCTGATCCAATCTCTGGAAGTGGGGGATCCGGTGGTGATGTATGATGGCGACCTCCTCGCCCATGTGACCTCCCAGCACGAGGAGGGGGTTGTGGTTGAAGTCGACCGGGTGCGCAAGACCAAGGGGCAGAAGATTAAGGCGACCAAGGGAATGAACTTCCCCGGTCGAGATAACCAGCTGCCCATTCTCACACCTGCTGACTGCCAAGCCATGGAAGCAGTCAAGGATTTTGCCTGGGGGTATAACTTTTCTTTTGTCCGTCAAGTGGCAGATATTGTGGCGATTAAGGCCCAGCTTGCTGAGGTCTACGGGGAAGAAACGGACCAACATCCGCCTTTCTTTATCAAAATTGAAACCCAGTCGATCCTCGAAAATCTTTTCCCAATCTTAGTGGAGGCTAACCGTAACCATTATGCGGGTCTGATGATTGCCCGGGGCGACTTGGCGGCTGAACTGGGCTTCTGACGCTTGGCCAGTGTCCAAGAAGACCTGGTCGCTATCGCCCGAGCCGCCCGGATTCCGGTGATTTGGGCCACTCAAGTGATGGAGAATATGGTCAAGACCGGTATCCCTACCCGGGCTGAGATGGCCGATGTCATGTTGGCTGGCCGCTGTGACCTGGTCATGCTCAATAAGGGCGGCCACATCCAGGAAGGCATCCAACTCCTCAACCAGGTCCTAGACCAGTCGCGCTACTATATGCCAACCAGTCCCTCCCCCTTGCGTCCACTAGGTTTAGAACCTGACAAAAAAGATGCTAGTAGCTTTTAATTTACAAGTTTTACAAAAAATTAGCCCTGGTTTCATTTCAAAAATGATGGACCAGGGCTAAAGGTTTTTGTCATAGCCCTGCTTTTGCCTCCCGTCCTTTTTACTTGCGGGCTGGCCCGTGCTATACTAGGGGAGAAAAAAGGAAATGAAGAGGCGGTAAAGGATGAAAACTCTATATTTAATGCGACACGGTCAGACCCAATACAATGTGGAAGGCCGGATCCAGGGCTGGTGCGATTCGCCCCTAACGGAAACAGGGCGCGACCAGGCCAGCCGGGTGAATAGCTACCTCCAAGCAGAGGGGCTAGAAGACTGGGCTTATTTGGCTAGCTCTGATTTAAAGCGGGCCCAGGATACCCTAGCCTTGGCTCAGAGCCCCAGAGAAGATTTCCACCTGCTGTCGGGGCTAAGAGAAGCTTGCTTCGGCCAATACGAGAAGCAGTCTCGCGACCACCTGCCCCGGGAAGACTTCAACCGGAAGATTAAGGCAGCGGGTGGGGAGACCATCCCAGAGGTCCAAGAGCGGCTGGTACGCACCTGCACCTATATTATGGAACAGATTGAAGAAGGCGAGAAGGCCTTTGCGGTTGCCCATGGCCGCTGTATCCGCCTCTTTGCGGATTACTGGCAGGCCAAACAAGGCCAAGAAGCGGTCGGTGAAATCGCCAACTGCTCACTTTTGGTCTTTAACTACGACGGCCAAGCCTTCCAACTCAAAGAAATCATCGTCCCCTAGGGTGTGAGGGAGCGCGGGTAGAAGTGGACCTCTGGAGCAAAGCGCCAGAGAAGCCTGAAAGTCTTCGACGGTGCTTTGTGAAGAGGAGTCGCTTCTGCGCGACCGAACCCGACTACCCTAGGGTGTGAGGGAGCGCGGGTAGAAGTGGACCTCTGGAGCAAAGCACCAGAGAAGCCTGAAAGTCTCCGACGGTGCTTTGTGAAGAGGAGTCGCTTCTGCGCGACCGAACCCGACTATAGGGTGTGAGAGGATGCGGGAGAAAGGGAGCTCTGGAGTAAAAGACTAGAGAAGGCTGGAGGCCTTCGACGGACTTTTATGAAGAGGAGGCCTTTCTGCATCCTCGAACCCGACTACAAAACCTGCTCCAATGGTCCAGGCCTAAACGACTTTTGTCACACTCTAGGCAGGGTGTGGGCAAGACCCTTTAATTTTCAAAGCCTGGCAGTTACAGTGATCGGGTGCTCGATCTGGTTAGGGTCCAATCGGCTTTTGTCACCGTCTTGGCTATGGTATACTTAGGCTAAGAAATAAACGGAGGACAAGCCATGTTAAAAAAATTCCAACCGACCTGGATGTTGGATACGATTCTACAGATTAGCCCGGACCAGGCCCGAAAGCACCAGATCAAGGCCATCATTACGGACTTAGATAATACACTCATACCTTGGAATTCCGCCCAGGTTCCGGAATACTTGAAACAGTGGGCGGAGGAGATGACCAGTTCGGGCATTGAGATCTTGATCTTGTCCAATAATAACGGCCTCCGTGTTGCCGATGTGGCCAAGCAGTTGGGGGTCCGCTATCTGGCTCCAGCCTACAAGCCGCGCTCGTCGGGTTACCTGGCAGCCCTCAAGGCATTGGATATGACCAAGGATGAGGTGGCCTTTGTGGGCGACCAGCTCCTGACCGATGTCTTCGGCGCCAACCGTCTGGGCATCCGTACCATCCTGGTCAAGCCCGTCGTCAAGACAGATGGCATGTGGACCCGGGTCAACCGCGGTGTTGAGAAACCCTTGAAATTTTTACTAGATAAATTCCATAAGAATTGGGAATGGAGGAATCAATTAGATGACAGATGAGTCATTGAAATGTATCGGATGCGGCGCTAGCATACAGACAGTTGATAAGAACCAGCGAGGCTATACGCCCAAGTCCGCCTATGAGGCTGGACTTGAGACTGGTGAACTGTACTGCCAGCGCTGTTTTAAATTGCGTCACTACAATGAATTGCAGGGGGTGACCATGAGCCACGACGACTTCCTGGCTATCCTCAATGGGATTAGCGACGAGGATGCCTTGGTGGTAAATGTGGTGGATATTTTTGATATCTCGGGCAGCCTGATCCCTGGTCTCAAGCGCTTTGTAGGGGACAACGACCTCTTGCTGGTGGCCAATAAGCTGGACCTTCTGCCCAGCTCCATCAAGGAAAGTCGCTTGACACACTGGGTGAAGAAATACGCCCGGTCCCAGGGCCTAGTGGTGGAGGACCTGCTCTTAACCAGCGCCCAAACCCAGCACCATGTGGATGATTTACTGGAAGAGATCGAGCGCTTGCGCAAGGGCCGCAATGTCTATGTGGTCGGTGTCAGTAATGTCGGCAAGTCAACCTTAATTAACAGTATCCTCAAGGCGACAGGGATTGCTGGTGACCTCATCACGACCAGCGTTTTTTCCGGAACGACTTTGGACTTGGTGGAAATTCCCTTCGATGAATCCTCTTATCTCATCGATACCCCGGGGATTATGGAAGACGGCCAGCTCACTTCCCAGCTGTCCGCTGAAGGGCTCAAGCAAGTCATGCCCAAGAAACGAGTTAAGGCCCGGACCTATCAAGTCAACCCTGAGCAGAGCTTCTTTATCGGAGGCCTGGTCCAGGTTGACTACTTGGCGGGGGACCGCAATAGCTTCACCTTCTACCTGAGCAATGCTCTGAAGATCCACCGCCGCAAGCTGGAGGGGGCTGAAGCCTTCTACGTCGACCATGTGGGGGAACTTCTGACCCCTACGATTGAGGGAGCTGGTGACCGGGTCCGGCGTGAATTCCAAGTCAAGGCCGGCCAGGATCTGGTGATTTCAGGCCTGGGTTGGTTGACGGTGGCAGAGGATGCCAAGCTAGCCATTTACAGTCCTAAGGGGATCGATGTCCTCGTGCGGGAAGCCCTCATTTAAGTTAAGGAGCGTGAAAGATGTTAAACAATAAAGAAAAGAAGTATCTCAAAAAGATTGCCCAAAAGGAAAAGGCCATTTTTCAAATTGGAAAGAATGGCTTGAATGATGAATTAATTAAGCAAGTGGACCAGGCCCTAGAGAAGCGGGAATTGGTAAAATTAAACATCCTCCAAAATTCCAGCGCCGAGGTCGACCAAGCAGCTGAGGAATTGGCGACTGGCTTGCGGGCAGAGGTTGTCCAAACCATCGGCAAGACCCTGGTTCTCTACCGGCCTTCCCAAGAAGCCAAGAACCAAAAGCTGTCAGCTGAAGTCAAGGCTTTGGGCTAGGAGGCGAGCGTATGGGAGCGCGTGACCAAAGCGCTGGCCTTGCGCTAGCCAGCCAATTAGAAGAAAGGACAAAGAAGCGGCGCCGTGTGGGGATCTTAGGCGGGAGCTTTAACCCCATCCACCAGGGCCACTTAATCATTGCCGACCAGGTCTATGATAAGCTCTGCTTGGACCAGGTTTACCTGATGCCCAACTACCAGGCCCCCCATGTGGATCCCAAGGCTTTTCTGGATGCAGACAAGCGCTTGGCCATGTTAGAGTTGGGGATTGCCGGCAATGAACACTTGGCTATTGAAAGCCTTGAACTCGAACGCAAGGGCAAGTCCTATAGCTTTGATACTATGGATATCCTGACCAAGCTCAACCCCGATACGGATTATTATTTCATTATTGGTGCGGACATGGTGGAATACCTGCCGACCTGGTACCGGATTGACGACTTGGTCGAGATGGTTCAATTTGTTGGGGTTAAGCGTCCAGGCTATCAACTGGAAACAGACTATCCGGTCCTCTATGTCGATGTGCCGGAAATGGCGATTTCCTCGACCCAGATCCGCCAAGCTGTTAGCCAGGGCCACAGTATTCGCTACCTTGTCCCTGAAGCTGTCAGACACTATATTGAAGAGGAGGGATTGTATCTTGACGCTTGACGAGATGACCTATCAAAAAAACTTAATCCAGGTTTCTCGAGCAGAACTCTTGGACCGGGCCCAAGCCCGCTTGTCTAAGAAACGCTTCCGCCACCTCTTAGGGGTAGAAGAGGCAGCCGTCCACCTGGCTGACCGCTATGGCGAAGATAAGGAGCGGGCCAGTATCGCAGCCTTGCTCCATGACTATGCCAAGGAGGCGAGCTTAGACGAGCTCCAGGCCTTTGCTGACCATCCAGATTACGATCCAGACTGGCCTGAAGCGGGCAATGCCATTTGGCACGGGCCGCTCGCTGTTCTGATGGCTAAGCGCGATCTGGGATTGGACGATCGGCTGATTGAGCAAGCCGTTTGGAACCACACCCTGGGGAGTTTAGCCTGGACGGGCTTGGATAAGATTTTATACATTGCCGATTATATTGAAGCCAACCGCGACTTTCCCGGGGTCAAAGAAGCCCGCAAAGTCGCTGAAAAATCACTGGACGCTGCCGTTGACTACAAGATCCGGCATAGTTTAATGCATTTATTGGAAACAAGGAAGCCAATCCACCCACAAACGATTGCCGTTTATAACCAGTGGGTGCAAGCACATGAGGAGGATGCCTTTTAATGACAGCTAAGAATACGGAACTATTAGAATGCGTGGTAAAAGCGGCGGACGACCGTTTGGGTAAGGACATTGTTGCCTTAGATATGGCGGGCTTGACCACCTTGGCCGACTACTTCGTGATCGTAACGGCCAATAATGAGCGCCAGGTGAACGCAGTCGCCGACGCTGTGGAAGAAGCGGTCTATAAGAACGGCTTTGACGTCAAACAAGTGGAAGGCCGCCAAGCAGGCAAATGGATCCTACTGGATTGCCACGATGTCATTGTTCACATCTTCCAAGCGGATGAGCGGGAACGCTATAACTTGGAAAAACTTTGGCATGAAGCCCCACTTCTAAACCTTAACAACTGGTTGAGCTAAGATGGCTGACAAGAATTACCAAGTCTTCCAGGAGGTTTACGACCTCCTCTTCGACAAGTCCCTCTATCCGGCTTGGGCTGATTTTTGCCAGGAGGCTCTGGACCGCTACCTGCCAGGCCAAGACCGCTACCGGCTCTTGGATGTAGCCTGTGGGGACGGGGAGTTTGCCTTGGAGATGCTTGAGCGCGGCTTTGACGCTAGGGGCTATGACCTGTCCGAAGACATGGTAGATCGCGCCCAAGCCCGCTTGGAAGAAGCTGGCTACAGGGACCGCATCTACCAGGGGAATATGTTGGAAGACCAAGCAGAAACAGGCTATGACTTGCTGACTCTTTTCTGCGACAGCCTCTGCTACTTGGAGGGGCCAGAAGAGCTAAGCCAATGTTTCATGGCCCAGGCCAAGGCCTTAAAAGCTGGGGGACTTTTTATCTTTGACATCCATTCGGCCTACCAGATGAACCAGGTCTATCCCGGCTACCAATATATTGAAGAATGGGATGATGCCGTTTTTACTTGGCGGAGTGAACAAGTTCGGGGCGAAGGGACCATCGACCACTTGCTAAATATCTTTGTCGAAGACCCAGAAACGGGCTATTATGAACGCCATGAAGAGCTTCACCGGGAACAGATTTTTCCTTTGTCCTGCTACCAAGACTTGCTCAAGCAAGCCGGCTTTGTGAACGTGCAGGTGAGTGCTGACTTTAGCTTTGAAGCTCCTGGTCCCGAAAGTCAGCGTCTCTTTTTTACCTGTGTGAAGGAGGCTTAGGATGCGTGCCTGTGGTGTGATTGCAGAGTGGAATCCTTTCCACAATGGCCACGCTTACTTGTTGAGTGAGGCCAGGCGGGTCAGCCGAGCCGACCTGGTTGTGGCCGTGATGAGCGGCAATTACTGCCAGCGCGGGGAACCGGCCATCGCCTCGAAGTGGGACCGGGCTGGGGCGGCTTTGGCCAATGGGGCTGACTTGGTCGTGGAACTGCCGCTTTGGTGGGCTAGCCAGTCGGCCAATTATTTTGCCCAAGCAGCTATTGCTTATCTGAATGTCCTGGGCTGCCAGGATATCGCTTTTGGCGTTGAGACGGCTGATTTTAGCCCTTATCTGACCTTTGCGTCTTGGTTGGCTCAGCATCCTGAAGCTCTGGACCGGGCCCGGCAGACAGTCAGCCAAGCCAAGGACAGCCATGCTGACCAGGAATTGGCGACTTGGGCCTATCTTTTGGACCAGGAAGAGGACTTGGCAGGTCTTCATTTAGATTTTGAAGACCAGTCCAATACCCTCTTGGCCATGGTCTACGCCTTAACGATTTACCGTGGTCAATTCCATATGATGCCCCATCCTATCCAGAGGCAAGGCGACGGCCACCGGCAAGATCAGGCGGTGGACCAACACTTCGTCTCGGGGACCTATCTCAGGCAGGCCCTCCAATCAGGGGAGCTAGGAGACCTAGTCCCTTACTTGCCGGAAGAGATGCTTTCACGCTTGGCCAAGCAGGAGACTTTTCCCAGTCTCGAAGCTCTTTATCCCTATATTCGCTACCTGCTCTTAGTCCAGGACCGAAAGACTTTGGCCCAGGTTCATCTGGTGGATGGGGGGATTGAAGGTCGACTCCAAGACGCTGCCCGTCAGCACCGGAATTTGGAGGACTTCTTGGCTATCGCTCAAACGCGGTCCTGGCCCCGCTTGCGGCTCCAGCGTCTCCTTCTCATGCTGGCCCTGCAAGTTTCCAAAGACCGGCTCCAAGCCCTCCATCAGGGGCCCCAGCCCATTTTTATCCTGGCCCAGTCAGAGGCAGGACGGGCCTATTGCCGGTCCATCAAGAAAGCTTTACCCGCTAATTACTGCTGGATAGGGCGGGTCAACCGCGACGTCGCCCAGACCTGGCCCGAGTGGCTAGCGGCCGACCAAATCTACAGCGACTATTTAATCCAGACAGACCGAGACGAGAACTTTGGGCGTTGGCCGATAAGCCCTTGAAAAAATAATCATAGAAAGGGAGCAAGAAGAAAAAAATGACTTGTCAAGGAAATATCATTGACAAATGCTCGATGAGTCGGTATAATTTTTCTTGTTGCTTAATGGTGGTCAATCATGAAATGGTCATTTCAAGAATTACGAATTCAGGCGCAAGATCCTCTAGCCATCGATACCAGCATCGAAATCTCCGATGAGATGCAGGAGCGTAGCGATGAGATCCTAGCCATGTCGCCCGTGAAGGTTGACGGCTTCGTGATTTATGAAGAGGCAACTGTATTGGCACAACTGCAAATAGCATTAGATGTGACGCTACCATCTTCACGATCCTTAGAGCCTGTCAATGTGTCGATGGCCTTTTCCATTAATGAGCGTTACTTGCCTAAGGGCATGGAAACAGATATCATTGATGATGAGGCGGTTCTACAAATCGAAGTTGAAGGGAATTCAGTCGATCTCAAAAGAGCGATTGAAGACAACATCTTGCTCCATTTGCCGCAACAGCGCTTAACAGCTGAAGAAGCAGAGGAGCAAGAGCTTCCAATGGGCAAGGACTGGGATATGATGACGGAGGATTCTTACCGCTCAAGTCTTAAGGGCGAGGAAAAAATCGATCCGCGCCTTGCAAAGCTGAAGGACTTGTTTGCTGATGAAGCGTCTGAAGATTAAATGACGATATAGGAGGTGTGAATGATGGCAGTACCAAAGCGTAAAACATCAAAAGCAAAAAAACGTTCACGTCGTACACATTATAAATTAAACGTACCAGGTATGAACGAATGCCCTAACTGCGGCGAATTACGTAAATCACATCACGTATGCCCAGCATGCGGTTACTACAACGGTAAAGATGTGATGACTGAAGAAGCAGCTGAATAAGTTGATTAGAAAGGTTGGGATCCCCAGCCTTTTTTTGTTAGGGTGTGAGGGCGCGCGGTTAGCTTCCTTTCACTGGAGCAAGTCACCAGAGCAGTCTGCAAGACTGCGGCGGAGACTTGTGAAGTGACAAGGAAGCTGAGCGACCGAACCCGACTAGTTAGGGTGTGAGACTTGGCGCTTAGACTCGGATGATTGGAGCAAGTCAGAAAAAGAGCGAAGAATTCGCTCGTTTCTGACTTGTGAAATCACTCCGAGTCTGCCAAGTCGAACCCGACTAATAAGGGTGTGAAGGCTAGCGGGAGAAATAGACCTCTGGAGCCAAAAGCCAGAGAAGGCTGAAGGCCTTCGACAGATTTTGGTGAAGAGGAGCTATTTCTGCTAGCCTGAGCCCAACTAGGGTGTGAGCAAGAGCGCCCAGACTTGAATGATTGGAGGCTCATCGAAAAAGGCTGACCTTGGTCAGACGTTTCGATGAGCTGAAATCACTTCAAGTCTGCTCTTGCGAACCTGACTATAGGGTGCGAGAAAAGGCGGTCAGAAGCTTACCACTGGAGCACGAACGAAAAAGGGCAAGCCCCTCTTGCACGTTTCGATCGTGTGAAGTGGAGAAGCTTCTGCCAAGTCGAACCCGACTACAGGGTGTGAGCAAGAGCTAATAACTAGGCCCGGACTACTCTTACAAAAACTTAGCGTAAGTGCTTACAGACTTTTGCCACATTCCTTATTAAAAGTATGCTAAAATAAAAGAAAAAAGACGGGGTGTTGCTCATGGAAGCTTTTACTTGGTTTGAAATTATTCTCTATATCCTTCCCATCCTCACCATTATCCTGGTGGCTAAGTATGGGAAGCCTTATTTGTCGGACGGCAAGCATATTAACTTGGTGGTCATTGATGTGGTCCACCCTATTCTCTGGCTCTGCTTCCACCTCGTCTCTCAATTGGTTCTCCACTGGTCCTTCCTGCCTATTGTGCTCGGTATCGTTTCCGTTCTGGCCCTAGCCATCCTCGCCATCCAGTTCCGCGATAACCTGCCCTTCACACCGGGGCGCTTTCTGCGTCGGCTGTCCAACCTAAGTTTTATTATCGTTTTTCTTCTCTATTACGGCTTTGTTTTCTACCGGATCTTCGCTTTGATCTTCGCCTAGATTGCTTATCTAAATATTAAATCAATTGAAATCCATCAATCCATGGACCCCAAGCCAGCAGCCCACCGCTCCTGGTTTGGGGCCTTTTTTTGTATCTTCCCCTCAATCTTTAAACTTTTGTTTAGTCTGTTCACGAAAGGGGAAAAATTGTGGAGAATTGTGGTGCAAAGTGGTAGATTATGGTAAACTTAACTTAATTTAGGAATTAAATCTTTGAAAAGTGGTTTAAACCATCGGGGCTGAGGCTGAGGGTGACGATAAGATGTTAATGGGCGAGTACAAACATAATATCGATAGCAAGGGTCGTCTAATTATTCCAGCGAAACTGCGGGAAGAATTAGGGGAGCTTTTTGTGCTTACCCGGGGGCTCGATGCCTGCATCTTCGCCTATCCCTTGGCCACTTGGGAGCAGATCCAGTCGAAATTAAAGGACCTGCCCTTGGTGAAACGCCAGGCCCGGGCCTTCACCCGCTTCTTTTATTCAGCAGCGGTTGAAGTTTCGGTCGACAAGCAGGGTCGGGTTAACATCCCCCAGGTCTTGTTGGACCATGCTCAGATTGAGAAGGCTTGCCAGATTGTAGGCGTTATGGACCGGGTAGAAATCTGGAGTAGCGACACTTGGCAAGCCTACCAAGACGAACTTGATGATAGCTTTGAAGATATTGCTGAAGAATTATTTGACTTAGGTTTATAGGAGGAGGTCCTAGGGTGACAGAAGACTTTAAACATATTACCGTGCTGCGTGAGGAAAGCGTGGAGGCCCTGCAGGTGAAAGCAGATGGCATCTATGTGGATTGTACCTTGGGCGGTGGGGGCCATAGCCGGCTGATTTTAGACCACTTGTCTGACCAAGGTCGGCTCTACGCCTTTGACCAGGACCTCACAGCTATCCAACATGCAAAAGAACGATTTGCCGAAGAAATCGCCCAAGGCAAACTGCAATTGATCCACCGCAACTTCCGCTATCTTAAGGAAGAATTGGCGCGTTTGGACGTTGACGGTGTGGATGGGGTTCTCTATGACCTGGGCGTCTCCTCCCCCCAGCTGGACCAAGTCGAGCGGGGCTTTAGCTACCACCAGAACGCGCCCTTGGACATGCGGATGGACCAAACAGCTTCTTTGACTGCCGAAGATATTGTCAATGACTGGTCCTATGACCAGCTGGTTAAGATCTTTTACCGCTATGGTGAAGAGAAGTTTGCCAAGCAGATTGCCCGGCAGATTGAGCACCGTCGCCAGGACCACCGGATCAAGGAAACTGGCGAATTGGTCGAGCTCATTAAAGAAGCCATTCCAGCTCCTGCCCGACGCAAGGGCGGTCACCCGGCCAAACGGGTCTTCCAAGCTATTCGGATTGCGGTTAACGATGAACTCGGCGCTGTGGAAGATTCCTTAGAAGCGGCCTTGGACTTGCTCAAGGTCGGCGGTCGGATTTCCTGCATTAGCTTCCAATCCCTGGAGGACCGGATCGCTAAGCAGCTCTTCAAGGACGCCTCGACGGTCGACCAACCACCGGCCAATATTCCAATCCTCGCCCAGGACCTGGAAGAGGCCTCCTACCGCTTGGTCACCCGCAAACCAATCTATCCATCAAAAGAAGAATTGGCCCATAATCCACGGGCCCAAAGCGCTAAATTGCGTGTTATCGAAAGAATTAACGATTAATCACACTCGTGAAGGGAGAAAAAACATGGGACTCTTCGCACTACACCCAGAACAAGCAAGTCTTGCCTATGCCATGCCAGCTGAGAAGGCGGCGCCCTTGGAGGATCAACCATCTAGCCCCAAGAAAAGTCAGGTCCACCTGGTCCAAAAACCAGCCCATAAAGTACGCAGTCAGAAGCGTTTTCTGACGACGGCGGACTGGATCAAATTGATCAGCATGTTCATGGCGACTGCTGCCTGCCTGATCTTTCTCGTTGCTAGCAAGGCCCAGTACATGCAGGCCGACCAGGAACTCAAAGGCATCCAGGCTCAAATTTCGGATGTGCAGAATAACAAGAATAATATCCAACAGAAGGTCAACGAACTTGGTAACTATGACCGGGTCATGGAGGTCGCTAAAGACCAAGGATTGACCATGGATGAAGACAATATAAGGAATGTGGAAGAATGAAAACAAGCCAAGAGCAAAGAAAACAGCGGCGTCAATTCCTACATTGGATGCTGATCGCTGTTGCCGTCCTCTTCGCTAGCTTGATCTTGAGATTTGCCTTTATTATGCTCGGTGGCCATGTTAATGGAGTGGACCTCGAGCAGAGCGCCCAAGCCATGTATCAACGAAGTAGTATCTTAACGGCTAAACGGGGGACCATCTATGATATCGGTGGCAACCCCCTCGCCCTGGATGCTACTTCTTATTCATTGTATGCCGTCTTGACCGAGGCTTGGCAGGACGCTGAACACGTTACTGCAGAAACGCGTGACCATACGGCTGAGGTCTTGAGCCAGCACTTGGATATGGATAAGGAAGAGATCCTGAAGATCCTCTCAACGAAGAATGTTAACCAGGTAGAATTCGGCAATGCGGGGTCAGACCTCTCCTATGCCCAAATGGACGCCATCCGCCAGGAAAAATTACCAGGCATTGAATTTAGAGAAACACCGAGCCGGTCCTATCCTAATGGGGTCTTTGCTTCCCACCTGGTTGGCTACGCCCAGTTCAAGCAGGCTGAGAATGCCATGGATGACCGCTTAGTCGGCCAGCTGGGTCTGGAGAAGAACAAGGACCAGGAACTCCAAGGCAAGAATGGCTATGTGAGCTTTAGCAAGGCCGAGCAAAACGACCAGGAAGAGGAGGCGGCAGATGACCAAATCGCCCCTGTGGATGGACAGAACCTCTACACGACCCTGGACTCTCGCTTACAAACCTATTTAGAGACCCTGGTGACCCAGGTCAATGACACCTACAAGCCAGAGAACCTAACAGCCATGCTGGTGGACCCAAAGACCGGTAAGATCGCAGCGGCTACCCAGCGCCCCACCTTTAACCCGCAGACCCGGGAAGGGCTGGATACCATGTGGAAGAACTTGCTCGTCGAAGAATCTTTCGAGCCGGGCTCTACCATGAAGGTCTTGACCCTGGCAGCTGCCATTGAAGAAGGGGTCTTTGATCCTAATGCTACCTATATGTCAGGGGCTATCAGCGTGGATGGCGGCGTGATTCGCGACTACAACCATGTCGGCTGGGGTATGATCAGTCAGCTGGACGGGGTAGCCCGGTCTTCCAACGTGCTCTTTGTCCAATTAGTGGGCGATATGGGCTATGATGTTTGGAAGGAATACATGTACGAATTTGGCCTCATGCAAAAACCTAACTCCGTCTTCAAGGAAGAGGTTGCGGGGTCTATGTCCTATGACTATGAAATTGAAAAAGTCTCAACCGGCTTCGGTCAGGGTCTCCGTGTGACGCCTTGGCAGATGGTCCAGGCCTTCACTGCCATTGCTAATGGGGGAGAGATGATGCGCCTGCAAATTATCGACCGGATGGAAAACAGCCAGGGCGACTTGCAAGTGGTCCAACCCGAGAAGATTGCCGCCCCGATCTCCAATGAAACGGCCCAAAAGACTCTCCAATACCTGCGCCGGGTGGTCGAAGATCCCCAAGGTACCGGACAAATGTATGCCGTGGAAGGCACCGAGATTGTGGCTAAGACGGGGACGGCTGAAATCTATGATACGGACAAGCAGACCTATCTGAGTGGAGGCTTTAACTACCTCTATTCGGTAGTTGGTTTTGCCCCAGCTGATAATCCCCAATACATCCTCTACCTCACCATCAAAAAACCGAAGATGGCAGGGGATGGTAAACAACCAGCAGTCATGTTAGCAGATATCTTTGTTCCCCTATTAACACGGGCCCTAGATTATGCTAAGCTAGCTGAGACAGGAGGCTATGACCAGACTGAGATGGTCGATGTGACTGGGAAGAATCCGGGCGCTGCCCAACAAGAATTAGAGCGCCAAGGCTTCCTCAAGGTAGAAGTCCTGGGAACTGGCAAGCAGGTCATCGACCAGTCACCTAAGCCAGGGAGTAACTATTCTATGGCCAAGAAGGTCTATCTCTTGACTGATGAAGGCGTCCGCCTGCCAGACTTTAGCGGTCTGACACGCAACGAGAGCGAGGCACTAGCCAAGCTCCTCAACATCCCGGTGCGGATTGAGGGCGAAGGGCTCGTCGTCGGTCAGAGTGTGGATGTGAACACACCGATTGAATCAGTCGACCAAGTCCTCCTACAACTCCAACAACCTTAACTGAAAACAACGAAAGGGTTTCGATATGCTATTAAGTTTCATTTTCTGCTATGCCATCACCACGCTGGCCATGCCTTTCTTTATCAAGTACATGCACCAGAAACAGTTTGGACAAGCTATCCGTGAAGAAGGGCCGGCCTGGCACCAAGCCAAGAGTGGGACTCCAGCCATGGGGGGCCTGGTCTTTTTGGGGGCCAGTGTGGTCACCATCTTGATGATGAGTATTGTCCAACAGCACTGGTCTAACAGTGCTTGGTCCCTTGTCATCGCCCTCCTCTTCTTTGGCGGGATCGGCTTTGCGGATGACTTTCTGAAGATTTTCAAGAAGCAAAATGAGGGCTTATCCTCCAAGCAGAAGTTTGTCCTCCAGCTCTTGGGATCGGCACTGATGTCCTTTATCTTTGTCCTCTTTGGCTTGGAAGTTGAAATCCCTATCTTCAACATCGCCAGCCTGAGCCATCCCATCTTGATTTTCTTCTTCTTACTTTTTTGGATCACCGGCTTTTCCAATGCCTTTAACCTTACCGATGGGCTGGACGGCCTGTCGTCAGGTTGTGGGATTATTTCTTTTGCTGCTTATTTAATCATGGCCCTCCAAGCTGGCGAGCAAGGAATTGCCCTTTTCTGCGTGACCATGATTGCTGCCTTGCTCGGTTTTATCCTCTTCAATGTGAAGCCAGCCAAGATCTTTATGGGGGATGTGGGGTCTTTGGCCTTGGGAGCGGTGCTCGCCGTTCTCTCTCTTTTGATTGGTAACCCGTGGACCCTGCTCTTTGCTGGGATTATTTATGTGGCAGAGACGGCCAGCGTGATCTTGCAGGTAGCTTCTTTCAAACTGACGGGCAAGCGGATCTTTAAGATGAGTCCTATCCACCACCACTTCGAGATGCTAGGTTGGTCTGAATGGAAGGTCGACCTAGTCTTCTGGGCTGTTCAAATTATCGGCGCACTGATCGCCATCGCTATCTTCTAGGAGGAAATTATGGAAGAAAGACTAGAAATTAATCGGGAATCGCTAAAAAATAAAAAAGTCCTGGTCCTAGGCTTGGCCATGACAGGGATGAGCGTGGTTAGACACCTGACGGACCTGGGCGCCTTCGTCACTGTTAATGATATCAAGCCCTTAGAAGAAAATAAGGAAGCCCAGACCTTGATCGAAGAGAATGTCCGGGTCATTGCGGGCTCGCACCCGGTGGAATTGCTGGAGGAAGACTTTGCCTTTATGGTCAAAAACCCTGGCATTCCCTACAGCAATCCCATGGTCCAGGCCGCCCAAGCTAAAGGCTTGCCGGTCTACACGGATATTGAGTTGGTCGGCCAACTGACGCCAGCTGAAATTATTGGTATCACGGGGTCTAACGGTAAGACCACCACCGCTTCCTTGACCTTTCATATTTTAGAAGCTGCGACGGACTTGCCGGGCAAGAATTACCTGGCAGGGAATATCGGTCTAGCGGCCTTGGATGTGGCCCTGGATGCCAAGGCTAGCGATCGCTTGGTGCTCGAGCTTTCCAGTTTCCAATTGATGGGGACCTGCAGCTTCAAGCCTAAGATTGCCGCCATTACCAATCTTTATCCGACACATTTGGACTACCACGGGAGTATCGAAGCTTACCTGGAGGCCAAGTGGCAGATTACGGCCCAGCAGGAGGCTTCCGATTACCTGCTTTTGAACGCCGACCAGGCAGTGCTCTGGGACAAGCGTCATGAGACCCAAGCCCAAGTTATTCCTGTGTCACTAACGGGTCAGTCCCGGGAAGGAGCTTGGTACGACCGGGCTCACCAGCGCTTGATGTGGCGAGAAGAAGCCGTTGTCGAGCGGGACCAGGTCTTTATTCCTGGCGACCATAATGTCCAAAACGCCCTAGTAGCGATGGCCATTGCTAAATTATTAGGTGTTTCCAATACGGCCATTCAAGCCGCTTGCCAGAGCTTCCATGGGGTCGCCCACCGGATGCAATTTGTTTTGGACTACCAAGGTCGTCGCTTCTATAATGACTCTAAGGCAACCAATAACGACGCCGCGAAGACAGCTTTGCGGAGCTTCCAAGCCCCTATCGTTTGGCTTGCAGGAGGCCTCGACCGAGGACTTGGCTTAGAGGACTTGAAGCCCGAACTCGGCCAGGTCAAGGCCATGGTCGTGATGGGGCAGACAGCTGACCGCTTTGCCAAGCTAGCTGAAGACATGAAAATCCCTTATGTCCATGCCAAGAATATTGAAGAAGCCACTGACTTGGCCTATGCCCAGAGCCAAGCCGGCGATGTGATCTTGCTCTCGCCAGCCTGTGCCTCTTGGGACCAGTACCTCAATTTCGAAATGCGGGGCGAGCGCTTTGTCCAAGCGGCCAAGCACTTAGCCCAAAATAAAATGGATCATTAAATAGGAAGGATGGAAAGCATGCGCGTTGTCTTATCGGGTGGCGGAACGGGAGGCCATATTTATCCCGCACTTGCCTTACAGAAGAATATACTAGCCCATTACCCAGATGCTGAATTCCTCTATATTGGGACCGCCCAGGGAATGGAAGCGAAGATTGTGCCAGAACAGGGGATCCCCTTCAAGACAGTCCGAATCCAAGGCCTGAAACGGTCGCTATCAATGGATAATTTGAAGACGGCCTTTTATATGCTCCAGAGTGTGTCAGCGGCCCGCAAACTCTTGAAAGACTTCCAACCTGACGTAGTAGTCGGCACAGGGGGCTATGTCTGCGCGCCTGTCCTCTACGCCGCTTCACACTTGGGCCTGCCAACCGTGATCCATGAACAGAACTCGGTAGCCGGGATTACTAATAAGTTTTTAAGTCGTTATGTGGATAAGATTGCAATTTGCTTCGACCGGGTCAAGGCGGACTTTAGTCGCTATGCCCATAAGATTGTCTATACCGGCAATCCTCGAGCCCAGGAAGTGGCTGCTATCTCTGACAAGGTTGATTTGACGGAATATGGCCTGGTCAACAACCGTCCGACGCTCCTGATCTTCGGGGGTAGCCGGGGCGCTCAGCGGATTAATGATGCGGTCATGGCCTCGCTGGAAGCTTTCACCAAGCGGCCCTACCAAGTCCTGATCGCCACGGGTGAGATCTATTACGACGACTACCAAAAAGAATTTGATCACTTGGACCAGCTGACCAATGTCAAGGTGGTCCCTTATATCAAGAACATGCCCCAACTCTTTAATACGGTGGACCTAGTCGTCTGTCGGTCAGGGGCAACCACGTTAACTGAACTAACGGCTCTGGGGACGCCGAGCCTGCTGATTCCAAGCCCTAATGTGACGGGCAACCACCAGCAGCGCAATGCCGAATCCCTAGTCGACCACCGGGCAGCCAAGATGCTCTTAGAAGAGGACCTGAATAATGACCTCTTCTTGGAAATGATTGACGAATTGATGGCCGACGATATCCAGCGGGTACAGATGAGCCAACAAGCCCGACTGCTCGGAGTACCAGATGCAGCGGACCGTCTCCGCCGGGTCCTGGAGACAGCCATCGAAGAAAAATAAAGCCTAAAGGGGGATCAGCATGGACTGGGAGAAAGAAAGACGACGTTATCAAAATAAAGCACATCCCTCAAGATCCCGGGTTAGTGGTCGGGAGGAAGGCCAGCCGTCGCCAGCTTCCTCGCCTCAGTCGCAAGCAAGCTCTGCAACCCAGCCGAAAAAACAGGCCCGACCAGCCAGCCAAAAGCCCCAAGCTCCAAAGAAGCAGGGGCGGCGGTTTAAAGTTTGGCGGTCGGTCAAAGACCAATTCGGGCGTCAAGACAAGGGCCAGGCCAAGCCTAAGCCCCCTAAGCAAAAGAAAAAAGCCAAGGTGCCGACTAAGACACGCTGGGCCTACTATGGCTTCTTTATCTTTCTTCTGTTAGTCGCCATCTACTTGGCCTCGCCGCTCAATCATGTGCGCGGCATCCAAGTGCGGGGGACGCGGCAGATCAAGGAAGAAGACCTGGTCCGGGTATCCGGCCTCCATCCTTCCATGAACCTAGGCCGGGTGGAATCCCTCCAGGAAAGCGCCATGCAGCGGATTAATACCGCCTATCCTCAGGTCCAGAGCGTGAACATCCAATTGGACGACCAGCGCAATGTCTTGATCAATGTCCAAGAACACCGGGTAGTCGGTTACGTGAAGAAGAAGGACTTCTACTATCCGGTCTTGGAAAACCAGATGATCTTGGATAAGGCCTTGTCTGAACCCGACAAGCAATTGCCGGTCTTTGAAGACTTCGATGACGGTCAAATCCTTAAACTAGCGGAGCAGTTAGGCAAGTTGCCAGACCGTATCCTCCAGCAGATTGGATCGATCCACAATATCTCAACGGCTGATTATCCCAACCACCTCGCTCTAAAGATGCGGGACGGGAATATTGTCACGGGCTTTATGCTGAAATTTGTGGACTATCTCCAGTACTATGACCAAGTTTTGGAAATCTTGGACGGACAAAAAGGGCTCTTGGATATGGACCTGGGCATTTTCTTTACCGAATTGACACCAGGCAATAATCCATTTGCCAGCCCAGAAGAGAAGGAGGCCTATGAAGCCGCCCACCCATCGCCTGCCCAAGAGGACCGTCAAGAAATTGAAGTTAAGGCGGAAGGGGACCAAGCAGAGGCAAGGGCTGAAGCGGGTCAGTCATCAAGTGCTTCGAGCCAGAGTCAGGCTAGTACAGCTGGTTCATCTGGCACAGCCAGCGCAGCAAGCACGGCCAGCCAGGCGACTCCCGACCAGGTTCCGGCTAGCCAGGTCGCACCAGCTGGCCAAGCAAGCGGAGCTCAGGTCAGCAGCCAGGCCCAGTAGCAGACACTCAGTCGATTAAGTCAGAAGCGGAATTTTCTTTCCGCTTTTTTATTTTTGAATTTCTTGACAAATCCCAGCTTTTCCTCTTGGGGTGCTTGCTTCTGATTGCTATAGGTATTTCTGTATGGTAAACTTGATTATAATCTGATATTTATAGCTTCTATGAAGAGGAAAGTGTGACAAAAGCTAACAGGCTTTGGATGTTTGCAAGGATGGTAAGGAATTTTATCATTGCTGAACTTGAAGTAAAACTTGGCTTTTGGAGCAGGTCCTAGTCTCTTTATCAAGAGGAAAGCTTGGCACTTGCTAGCTTTCTTTTCTTTCATTGATTTAGGAAAAGTTTACTGCTTTTGCTACTTTATTTATGTTAAAATAGAAGCGATATAGACATATCTTGATTATTGATTAAAGAATTTGGAGGTTTCAATTACATGGTGCAACCAAAAGTTTATGCGAGTCTCGATATTGGAACCACTTCAGTAAAAGTTGTTGTTGCCGAATATGTGAACCAACACCTGAATGTCATCGGTGTTGGGAGTGAACGTTCAGAAGGCTTGAGCCGGGGTGTGATTGTGGATATCGACAAAACGGTCGAAGCCATTAAGAGCGCTGTCCGTCAAGCTGAACGCAAGTCAAACTGTGAAATCAAAAACGTCATTGTTGGCGTACCATGTAATCAAGTGAACATAGAACCTTGTTATGGGATGATTGCAGTGGCAAATGAGAACCGTGAAATCACGGACAAAGATGTCAACAATGTCCTATCTGCAGCTAAAGTACGTGCAGTTCCACCAGAACGGGAGATCATTTCGGTGATCCCTGAAGAGTTCGTGGTTGATGGTTTCGATGGCATCCGCGACCCACGTGGGATGATTGGCGTTCGTTTAGAACTCTATGCGAGCATGATTACGGGGACCAAGACGATTATTCACAATATTCGCCGCTGCGTTGAGAATGCGGGCTTGAATATTGCCGACTTGGTCGTTCAACCCCTAGCAACAGCAGCTGCAGCCTTATCTGAAGGGGAAAGAGATTTCGGAACGATTATTATCGACATGGGTGGTGGCCAAACAAGCGCCAGCGTTATCCATGACAAACAATTAAAATTTGCCTACATCGACCAAGAGGGTGGGGAGTATATCACTAAAGATATCTCCACTGTCCTAAACACTACCATCGAGAATGCAGAGCAGATTAAGTTGGAATACGGCTATGCGGATTCCCGCCATACCAGCGAGAATGAATTTTTCCCAGTTGAAATTATCGGTAAGAAAGAGCCTGCTAAGGTAGACGAACACTATCTTTCTGAAATTATTGAAGCTCGCGTGATGCAAATTTTGGAAACGATTAAGCGTGCCTTAGACCAAGTCGAAGCCTTTGACCTACCTGGTGGCGTGGTTATCACGGGTGGGGCTGCTGCTCTGCCTGGCGTGATTGACCTGGCTTCAGAGTATTTTGAAACGGAAGTGCGTTTCTATATTCCTGAGCATGTAGGTCTGCGCAATCCGATGTTCGCGACGGCGGTTGGTCTGGTGGAATATGCTTCGGGTCTCGAAGAAATTTACCATGTGGCCCAAGGTTATAACTTTGACAACCGGAGTCGGGACGCAGCCAAGCAAGAGGAAGAAAGCTATACCCGCCCTCAAGTCCGGGCTTACGAGCCGGAAGTCGACCATGAAGTTCAAGCAGAGAGCGTTCCTGAAGCGCCTTATGCTAGCTATGAGGAAGAACTTCATGAAGAAGAAAGCAGGGGCACTCGCCAAGCAGCCGACCATGCGGCTAAAGAAGGCAATGAAGGCTTCGCTGATAAAGTGAAGAGCTTTTTTGAAGATATCTTTAACTAAGACGAGTAATGATTCAGGAGGATAAAAGATGGATTTAGAATTTGACAATTTACAAGATTTTGAACGCGGCGCTAACATCAAGGTTATTGGTGTTGGTGGCGGCGGTAACAACGCGGTTAACCGCATGATCCAAGAAAATGTACGTGGCGTAGAGTTCATTGTAGCGAATACCGATACCCAAGCCTTAGCGCACTCAAGCGCTGACGTGAAGATCCACCTCGGGCCTAAGATTGCCCGTGGACTCGGTGCTGGGGCCCAACCAGAAGTTGGCCGCAAAGCCGCTGAAGAGAGTGAAGACCAGATCCGTGAAGCTCTGCAAGGGGCAGACCTTATCTTCATCACAGCTGGTATGGGTGGTGGGACCGGTACGGGTGCCGCACCGATCGTCGCTCAAATCGCTAAAGAAGAATTAGGCGCTTTAACGGTAGGGGTTGTGACCCGTCCCTTCACCTTCGAAGGACCTAAGCGTGGCCGCTCAGCTGCGGAAGGGATTGCCAAGATGAAGGAACATGTCGATACCTTGGTTACAATCTCCAATAACCGCTTATTAGAAATCGTTGACAAGAAGACTCCAATGCGGGAAGCCTTCGGTGAAGCTGACAATGTTTTACGCCAAGGGGTTCAAGGGATTTCTGACCTGATTACCTCGCCTGGCTATGTGAACTTGGACTTCGCGGACGTACGGACCGTGATGCAAGACCAAGGGACAGCCTTAATGGGGATTGGCGCTGGCCAAGGTGAAAACCGGACCTCTGACGCGACCAAAAAAGCTATTTCCTCGCCATTACTTGAAGTATCTATCGATGGGGCAGAACAAATTCTCTTGAACATCGCTGGTGGCGAAGACTTGACCCTCTTCGAAGCTCAAGATGCTGCTGATATTGTTTCTGCTGCTTCTTCTTCAGAAGTGAACATCATCTTTGGTACAACAATCAATGAAGACTTGGATGATGAAGTTATCGTAACGGTCATTGCGACTGGGATTGACGAAGAACGCCGCCATGAAGAAAAGAAAGCTAGCCGTCAAAGCTCTGCCTTCAAGACTGGTGCCCAAAGTGCAGCCAGCCGTGACTATGGCAACCGTCCTGAACACTTTGAGCAAAAACAAGCCCCAAGTCGTCCAGCCCGTCCAAGCCGTCAAGATAACTATGATGATTGGGAAGCACCACGCGATAACCGTCGCCCAGCTGGAGATGACTACAACAACTACAATGCACCGAACGAAAGCTATGGCAATGAATTAGGTGAGGATGAATTAGATACCCCACCATTCTTTAGAAAGCGTCGTCGGTAAGCATGACCTACCAAGATAATGTACAGGCCGTTCGCCAACGGATTCAAACTGTGCAGCAGGAATCAGCCTTGGCCTCTGAGGATGTCAGGCTGATTTGTGTTTCTAAGTACCATTCGGTGGAAGAGACCATGTCACTCTACCAAGTGGGACTGAGAGACTATGCTGAGAATTATGTGGATGGTCTTTTAGAGAAGAAGGCAGCCATGCCTGATGACTGTGTTTGGCACTTAATCGGCCCCTTGCAATCGCGTAAGGTCAAGGATGTTATTAATGAAGTGGACTACTTCCATGCTTTGGACCGGTTAAAGATTGCTAAAGAGATTCAAAAGCGAGCCGACCATGTCGTCAAGTGTTTCGTCCAGGTCAATGTATCAGGGGAAGAAAGCAAGTCAGGAATGGCTCCAGAAGAATTAGAAGCTTTTATCGAAGACCTGGCCAAGTTTGACAAAGTGGAAGTGGTCGGTTTAATGACCATGGCTCCCCATGACGCCAGCGACGAGGCCATCCATAGCTACTTTGGCCGCTTACGTGAGCTGGGGCAAAGTATCCAAGCTAAGAAGCTAGCCTATGCCCCTTGCCAAGAACTGAGCATGGGAATGAGTTCGGACTATCCTTTAGCTATCGCTGAAGGGGCGACCTGTGTCCGGATAGGCTCTGCCTTGTACCAAGAATAAGTGGGGGATTTATGGCATTTAAAGACTTTGTGCAATCGATTTTTATCAATGACGACCAAGAGGTGGAGGACTACGCCTTCGACGATGACCTAGCGGCTTCCCCAGAAGCTGCAGATGCCTTGGCTAGAGAAGATTTTGAACCGGAGGAGGATGTTCAGATGGCTGACCAAGCAAAGAAGACCAATCAAAAATTAATTCGTATGGATGGGGGCCGTCAAGCAAGCCAACAGACGATTCAAATCTTCCTGCCGAGAATTTTTGGCGAAGCGGAGCGTATCGGTGACCTGCTCTTAGAAGGCAAGGGTGTGATCTTGAACTTTGACCGGATGGACGATGCCGATGCTCGCCGCTTTATCGACTATATCGCGGGTGTGGTCTTTGCTATCCATGGTGACATGCAGCGAATTGGCCAGGATGTCTTCCTAGCTGTTCCGGCGACGATTGACATCCAAGGGGTCTACGAAGACCAAGTCGATCCGAGCCATTATCGTTACGAGTCCGACCGCCGTTATGACCCTTTCAAGGAGGAACAAGACATCCATGACTAATATCATTTGGTTACTACAAGAACTGATCCAGCTCTACAGCTTTGTTCTCATTATTTATGCCCTTCTCTCCTGGTTTCCCGGAGCAAGAGATAGCAAGTTAGGACAATTGATCAATAGCCTGGCCGAGCCCTATATCTCCTTCTTTGATTCCTTCATTCCTTCACTCGGAGGAATTAGTTTCAATGTAGTGATTGGTCTGCTCGTGCTCCAATTAGCCCAACGTGGCCTGACAATCTTTTATTAAGAGGACAGGGATATGAGAGGATGCAGGAGAAAGGGATTTTTATGAAGAGGAGCCCTTTCTCCCTTTGCAAACTTGACTAGATATGAACCGAATTAGTGATTAAAGTGAGAATTAACAAGCTAGCAGAAACCTTGCTAGCTTGTTTTCGTTATGGTGATCTCAGGCATCTTGCTAGCAGAGTTTCGACTTGCTAATGGGTGCTTTATTCGCAAGTTGACCCCAAGCTACTTGCTAATGCGAGCCTTGTTAACAAGTTGCCGCAAACCTACTTGCAAATGGAGGGCTTGTTCGCAAGTCGCTAGACACAAGGGAGGCCCAGCAAGCTAATTGATAAAAGAACCAGCACAACTTCCTATAGTCTGCTGTGAACTTTATCAATCTTGCCAGCAATTTTCAACGAATTCTTTCCACTTGGGCAAGTCTTAGTGTAGAATAAAGGAAAGAGTGAAGAAAGGAGGGCTCCGATTTGTCGGGAGACCTATTCCAACATTTTCCTGCAGAAGAAAAAAATTTCGTCGAACAAGTGCTAGACTGGCAAGGCCAGGTTCTTGACCAATACCGGCCTATTTTGTCCGACTTTCTCGATCCGAGAGAACAGGTAATTGCTCAAACAGTTCTGGGAAAGTCGCATTCAGACTATCGCTATGCTTTCTGGGGTGGCTATGACCAGGCAGAGCGCCAGCGCCTCTTCATCTATCCTCCTTATCTTGAAGCGGAAGAAGGGGACTACGACTTGGTCCTGGTTGAGATTTCCTATGCCAAGAAGTTTAACCAGCTGAGCCACCGCCAGGTCCTGGGCAGTTTGCTGGGACAGGGGCTCGAGCGCAAGGTTTTAGGAGATATCCTTAGCGATGGCGAGCGATGGCAATTCATTAGCAGCCAAGAGCTCCTGCCTTTCTTCATCCAGGAAGTCGACCGGATGGGCCGGGCCAAGGTGGAGCTCCAGCCCGTCCCTTGGTCAGACCGCGTCCAGAGTCAGGAGAACTGGCAAGAGCGGACGATTAGTGCGGCCTCCTTGCGCTTGGACCTAGTCCTGGCTGAAGCTCTTAACTTGTCTCGAACCAAGGCCAAGTCACTGGTCCAGGCTAAGGCCATTAAGCAGAACTGGCAGGTCCAAGACCGGGTAGACCGGGAAGTGGCTGTTGGCGATACCCTCAGTGTCCGCGGCTACGGCCGGCTCTATATCGACCAGATTCTCGGCCAGTCCAAGAAGGGCAAGGTCCGCTTGGCCATCCAGTATTTAGCGAATCAATGAAAAGAGGTTGATGATAGTGAATGCAAGTGATTTAAAGGATAAGACTTTCAAGAGTAAATTATCAGGCTATGACAAACAAGAGGTAGATAGTTTCCTGCAAGAAGTGAGACACGCCATGGATAATCTGGAAACCTTAAACCAGTACATGCAACAAGAAATCTTCGAAAAGAATGCTGCATTGGATGAATTCCGGGGCAAGGAATCAGCCCTCAACCGGTCCATCGTGGTGGCCCAGGAAGCCGCAGATAAATTGCGAGAAGAAGCCCTCAATGAGGCTGAGCTGATTGTCAGCCGGGCTGAAGAATCGGCCAATGAGCTCTTGACCCAAGCAGCAGAACGGGCTGTGGCTGTCGATACCGAAACAACCTATCTCCAACAGCACGGCCAGGTGCTAAGGGGGCAGCTCTTAGGACTCATCCACAATAGCCAACAGAGCTTAGAAGATGAACGCTGGGATAAGATTTTCACCGCTCGCGAAGAAGCCCGGGGACAGTGCCCTAATCTGGAAGAATTGATTACTGACTTGGATCTGCCTGTGCGTAATGACAAGGCGGCAGAGATCTTTGACCTGGCCAATGCCCAAGTCGATGAAGCCAAGCAGAAAGAAGAATTCTTCAACAATGATCAAGTAGCTGTGATGCCTGATGAAGTCAAGGAGGTCCTCGAGCCCGAAGATGTTGAGCACCTCACCCAAGGCCAAACCGCCGAAGACGAGACGTCAAACCAAGAGGGAACAGGGGCAGCCCCTGAGCAAAAGCAAGCATTAGTCTTTAAGAATGCGGACGAGCCGGACGATTAAGAAGTCTAGGCTTGAAAAATGAGAAGAATTTTAGTATCATTAGCCATGTATATAAAACAGAACGGAACACGGTCTTAAGGGGCGCTTATCAGAGAATCTGCGGTAGCTGTGAAGCAGACTAAGCTAAGCTTAAGATTATCATCCGAATGAGGCTCTGCTGAATTGGAGTAGGCAGAGACGTTAGCGGCGTTAACGCTTTAAGAGTTGCTTGCAACTAAATTTGGGTGGTACCACGATCGCTTCGTCCCTTGCGGATGGAGCTTTTTTTATGTACAGGATATGGATCAAAGAAAGCGGGGAAAAACATGAAGATGAAAGAAACCCTTAATTTAGGGAAAACCAAGTTCCCAATGCGCGGGAACCTACCAGTTAAAGAAGTTGAACGGCAAAAGGAATGGGAAGAACAAGATATCTATGGCAAGCGCCAAGCCTTAAACAAGGACAAGACACCCTTTGTCCTCCATGATGGCCCTCCTTATGCTAATGGCGCTATCCACATTGGCCATGCTATGAATAAGATTGCCAAGGATATTATTGTCCGGTCCAAGTCCATGTCAGGTTACCGGGCACCTTATGTACCAGGCTGGGATACCCACGGCCTGCCTATTGAACAAGCTGTCACCAATTCCGGTGTTGACCGCAAGGCCTTGTCAACCGCAGAATTCCGTAAGATCTGCGAAGACTATGCTTGGAAACAAATTGAAGGCCAAAGGGAAGACTTCAAACGTTTAGGGGTTGCCGGTGAATGGGACAAACCTTATGTGACTTTGGATCCAAAATTTGAAGAAGAACAAATCCGTGTCTTCGGGAAGATGGCCGCCAAGGGTCTTATCTACAAGGGCAAGCGCCCGGTTTACTGGTCACCATCTAGCGAATCGACCCTAGCCGAAGCTGAAGTGGAATACCGGGATGTAGAATCCCCAAGTATCTACGTGGCCTTCAAGTTAAAGGATGGCCAAGGCAAGTTGCCAGAAGATAGCGAACTCGTTATCTGGACCACGACCCCTTGGACCTTGCCAGCTAACCTAGGGATCTCCGTCCATCCTGACTTTATCTATTCCGTGGTTGAAGTGGATGGCCGTCATTTTGTGATTGCTAAAGAGCTCCTAGAAGACGTAGCGGAAACTTTAGCCTGGGAAGACTACCAAGAAATTGATGAAATTAAAGGTTCTGATATGGACCGCATGGTGGCCCAGCATCCTTTCTATGACCGGGATTCCCTTGTTATGGTAGGGACCCATGTCACTGCAGATTCCGGTACTGGCCTGGTCCACACCGCTCCTGGCCACGGGGAAGACGACTTTTACATTGGCCAAGCTTACGGTTTAGACGCCCTGTCGCCAATTGACGACCAAGGCTGCTATACCGACGAAGCGCCAGGCCTGGAAGGGGTCTTCTATGAAGATGGGAACGAAAAAGTTCTCGCCAAGTTAAAAGAAGTTGGCGCCTTGCTCCATGTGTCTTACTTCACCCACAGCTACCCTCATGACTGGCGGACCAAGAAACCTGTCATCTACCGGGCAACCCCACAATGGTTCTGCTCCGTTGATAAGATCCGTGACCGTTCGCTTGAAGCCATTGAGAATGAAGTGGACTGGCTCCATCCTTCTGGTGAAAAACGTATCTACAATATGATCCGCGACCGGGGCGACTGGGTGATCTCCCGCCAACGGGTATGGGGCGTGCCGCTCCCTATCTTCTATGCCGAAGATGGCCAAGAAATTATTAGCGAAGAAACCATTAACCATGTGGCAGAGCTTGTTGGCGAACATGGCTCTAATGTCTGGTTCGAGTGGGAGGCTAAGGACTTACTTCCTGAAGGCTTCAGCCATCCTGGTTCACCGAATGGCCAGTTCACCAAGGAAATGGATATCATGGATGTTTGGTTTGATTCTGGTTCAACCCACGCCGGCGTTTTAGGGACACGGGATAATTTAACCTTCCCAGCTGACCTCTATCTAGAAGGTTCTGACCAATACCGGGGCTGGTTTAACTCAAGTCTCTTAACCTCAGTTGCTGTCAACGACCAAGCACCTTACCGGGCCGTACTTTCCCAAGGTTTCGTTAATGATGGGGAAGGGCGCAAGATGAGTAAGTCCTTAGGTAATACCGTGTCACCAAATGATGTCTGCAAGCAACGCGGGGCTGATATCCTGAGACTCTGGGTAACTTCTGCTGATACTTTATACGATGTGCGGATTTCTGACGATATCCTCGGCCAAGTGTCTGAAGCTTACCGCAAGATCCGGAATACCATCCGCTTTATGCTGGGTAACCTGACCGACTTCAAGCCAAGTGAAAATGCTGTCAGCTATGATAACTTAGACCCCATCGACCAATTCATGCTCAACAAGCTCAATGAACTGGTTAAAGAAGTGGAAGCTGCCTATGACCGCTATGACTTCATGACCGTCTACCAAGGTATCCTCAACTTCCTGACAACGGAAATGTCCAGCTTCTACCTGGATTATTCCAAGGACGTGACCTATATCGAATTAGCGGATAGCCCAGCCCGCCGGAAGATGCAAACTGTGATGTACCAAGTGGTTAGAGACCTGACCCTCTTGCTTACACCAGTTATCCCACATACGACTGAAGAAATCTGGCAATATCTGGATGAAGAGGCGGACTATGCTCAATTGGCTGAATTCCCTGAGCTAAAAGACTACAGCAACAGCCAAGAATTATTGGACTTCTGGAATGCCTTCCTCGATTTCCGTGACGATGTCAACAAGAGCTTGGAAGAAGCTAGAAATACTAAGTTAATCGGAAAGTCACTTGAAGCTGACCTGATTATCTATGCCGATGCGGATACCCAAAGCAAACTGGCCCAAGTTGGCGACCAACTCCGGACCTACTTGATTGTCTCCCAAGTTGAAATCAAGCCGCTAGAAGAGAAGACTGACCAAGCCCATGACTATGACCACTATGCCTTGGAGGTGACCCAGGCAGACGGTGAAGTTTGCCAGCGTTGCCGGGGCGTTTACCCAAGTGTGGGTCAAATCCCTGAAGCACCAACGCTTTGCCAACGCTGCTATGACATTGTCAGCGAACACTTCCCTCAAGCTTTAGTAGAAGAAGAGGAGTAAATTCATGTACCAAGGAATTGTGAAATCTTATTCAGCTGATAAGGGCTATGGCTTTATTGACCTCCCACAAAATCCCGAAGAAGATAGTCTCTTCTTCCATGCTTCTGCCCTCCAAGGGGCCTTCAGCCGCCAACTCAAAGCAGGACAAAAACTCCGCTTTGAAATTGCGGAAGGGGAGCGCGGCCCACAGGCTGTGAACATTCATCTTGACCAATAATTGCTAGAAAATAAAACTGTGCGACCTAGGATTTAGGTTTCGCACAGTTTTTGTATTTAATAAAGTCTGTTAGTGAGCATGACTTGGGCTAGCAACTTGTGAACAAAGCCACTATTAGCGAGTTGACTGGTGGCTACTAGCAAATGGACCCTCTATTAGCAAGTAGGCTGAGTTCAACTAGCGAATAAGGCCTCCATTAGCGAGTCGACTGCTGGTAACTTGTGGACAAGGCTCCCATTAGCAAGTAGCTTGGCAATAACTTGCCCTTATTCCGCCTTACTCCAAGTATCCAAAGCTAAGCGCTCCCTCACACCCTGTAGTTGGGTTCGAGGATGCAGAAAGGGCTCCTCTTCGTAAATGACCGTCGAAGGCTTCCAGCCTTTTCTGGTCGTTTACTCCAGAGGTCCCTTTCTCCCGCATCCTCTCACACCCTGAAATAAAAAGGCTGTATCCGGAGGGACACAGCCTGTGTTTTTCTTAGCTTATACTACCGTTTTATGCGAAGCGGCGCATGAGCCAAGAAACTAAGATGACTAAGATAACGGCACCAATGATGGATGGAATAATAGCAATTCCGCCCCAAACTGGGCCGAAGACGGGTAGGAGTTTACCGCCAATCCAGCTGCCGATGAGACCAGCAACGATGTTACCGATAATTCCAAATGGGATATCCTTGCCTGCAATCCATCCTGCGATTGCACCAACGATACCGCCCCAGATAAGTGTCCAAAGCATGTGATTCATCCCTTTCCTTCTTTAATATATAACAATTATAGTACATTCGTGTATTTGAAGCAATTCTTAGCCCCAGGCCCAGTTTCTAGGCCTGGCGGCGGTCCATATCTTTGAGCAAGCTTTCTTTGAGTCGGTCTTCCATATTGATGAGTCGGCCTTCTGCTTCTTGGCGCTTCTTCCGGCCTTCTTGTTGGATTTGGAAGGTCTCTTCAATGGTATGGACCAGGCTCTTTTGAACATGTTCCAGGGTTTCGATGTCGATGATGCCCCGCTCATTTTCCCGGCTGATCTCTAAGCTAGATTGCTCCAACATATCTGCATTCTGACGGAGGAGCTGGTTAGTTGTATCTGTGACTGCTTGTTGGGCCTTGAGGGCATCGCTTTGCCGCTGGAGGGAGAGTTGGATCGCCATCTGGTTCTTCCAGAGAGGGATTGCCGTGTGAACTGAGGACTGGATCTTTTCAGCCAGAGCCTGGTTGGTATTTTGGATCAGGCGGATCTGCGGGGCCTGCTGGATAGAGACTTGGCGGGTTAACTTGAGGTCGTAGATCCGCTTCTCTAGGCGGCTGGCGAATTGACGGAGGTCGGCAAGTTCTTGGGCGACCATTTGATTGTCTGCTGCCTGGGCTTCTTGAAGCTTCTGAGGGATTAATTCTTCTTCGAGCTCTTGGTACTTGAGCTGGGCTGCTGCAATATAGATATTCAGCACCTTGAAGAATTCGTAGTTTTCGTCATAGAGGCCATCGAGGTCTTGGTTGTCCTTGAGCAGTTGGGCCTGGTGGCGGTCTAATTGGTCAGCAATTTGGTCGACTTGGACAGCGGCTTGTTGGAATTTGGCGTTGGCCTCATAGAGAGATAGCTTGGACCGGTTGAAGAAACGTTTAATGGGATTCGTCTCATTTTGTTGGAGCTTGTTCAACTCGCTCTCATTTAAGCGATCCATGAGCTGGCGCAGGCTGACCCCAATCTCTCCAGTATCCTTATTGCGAACCTGGTCGATCATGGCATGGGAGAATTGGTTGAGCTTGGACTGGGCCTTGCTGCCGTAAGCGGTTAAGCCGGACATGTTCTTTTCGTCAATCATCTTGGCCATGGCCTGGGCTTGCTGTTTTTCCTTATCCGACAAGCGGTCGAAGAGACTTGTATCCTGCTTTTGAGCTTGGGTCTGGAGCTCTCCTTCCTCCTGGTCGAGGGCAAAAGGCTGGGCTAATAGATCATCGAAATCATTAGAAAAATTATTCTGAGTCATTAACAACACTCCTTCTAGATAGTGAGGGCAAGAAAGTCTTTGTAAGATGCTTGGATCTCCTTGCCTAAGCGGTCGAGTTCTTTGCGACTGGCAGCCAGTTCACTGGCGTCTTCCCGAGCTGTGGTTAAGAGTTGGTAGTGGCACAATTCCTTCTCTAAGCTAGGGAGGAGCTGGTAGCGAAAGTCCGCTGAATCAGCCAATAAATGGGGGTCCTGCTGGATGGCATGGAAGTAGGCCTTGATCTCTTGGGCCTTGACTTGACCATGCGACTTCCTGCCTGTTTGGGCGAGGAGGGCTAAGATCCGTTCGATTTGCTCTAGGCTAGTTGCCATCTCCTGGCGAAAATACTGGATGTCTTGGTCGGACAGGCCATGTTCCTTATAGTGCTGGTAATTTTTCCGAGAGAGATGGGGGGCTGAATGTCGTTTTTCAAGATAGTAGCAGATGGCAAAGTTGACTAGCAGGATGGTCGCTAGGGTCGGCCAGAACTTTAAGTCTAGCCACCAGGCCGCTAGAATCAATAAGACATTGAAGGGACTGTAGAGGACCTGGTCCCAAGTTCTTTTACATATTTTCTTCATTAAACCGCCTTCTTTACTAATTTTAATGTTATTATAGCAAGGAATTCTCCCTGGCCCATCCGTCTTAGGGATGACTTTGCTTAGCTAGCAAGGGAGAGTGGATTTAGAAGAATATTTATAATTTTCCATGTATAATATAAAGTGATAATTTTGTGAAAGGATGGTAGGTCATGGAAATTGGTGAAAAAACTTTAAGTAGTGAAGTGATTTATGAGGGGAGTCTACTGACCTTAGAGAAGCAGACTGTGGAGATTTTCAATGGTGAAAAGGCCAATCGCGAAATCATCCACCATGCCCCAGCAGTTGGCATTATTGCTATCGATGAGGACCAGCGGCTGGTCTTGGTTAAGCAGTTTCGTAAGGCTATTGAACGGCCGATTCTTGAGATTCCAGCTGGTTTAGTTGATCCCGGGGAAGATTTCCTCGCCGCTGCCCAGCGTGAACTGGAAGAGGAGACCCAGCTTCAGGCCGAGGACTGGCAGACCCTGGATAAATTTTATGTTTCGCCCGGCTACTTGGATGAATACCTGCAGATCTACTCTTGTCGCGGCTTAGAAACAGTCAGCAATCCTAGGCCCCAGGATGCGGATGAACATATCGAAGTCTTCCGTCTCAGCTTGAGTGAAGCCAAGCAAGCTGCCGCTAGCGGGGAGATCTGTGACATGAAGACCATCTATGCCATCCAATACTTAGAAAAGCAACTATTGAAGGAAGGAAATCATGGCTAAAGATCCTCTAATTACTCGACAGTCTTATCGCAAATACCAAAAGAAAAAAAGAGAAAAGGCCTTAGAAGAAGCCAAGCAGGAAGCCGGACAAGGGGCGAAGAAGTCTCGGCCGAAAGCAGCGGCTGCCAGCAAAAAGCCCAAGCAAAAAGCTCGTCCCGCTTCCCAAGCCAGCCAGCGCCCCCGGACCAAGTCCAAGCCGGCTAAGTCTTCAGACCGGGGCAGGACCTGGCACTGGCGCCAGGGTCAGGAAGCTAAGCAGCTGGACGACCAGGCCGACCAGAAGCCTGACCCAAGACCGATTGATGAATACCTCAACTGGGGAATTGGGCTCAGTCTCTTAGGAATTATCATTGTTACCTTGATTGCATTTTTTGTATAGGAGGATGAAAAGCTTGAAGATTGCTATTGTTGCAGCCTTGACCAAGGAAATTAGCTACTATTTAGATGAAATTACGGACCTCGAAGCTTCTCAGCAGGCAGGCGTTAAGATCTGGCGGGGCCATTACCAAGGCCACGAGCTTGCCATTGCCCAGTGTGGGATTGGCAAGGTCAATGCGGCCCTAGCGACAACTTTGCTAGCTATGGACGGACCTGACCTGATTATTAATAATGGCTCAGCGGGAGCTGTCGATAAGGACCTGGCAGTGGGCGACTTAGTCCTTGCCCAGGAAGCAGCCTACCATGATGTTGACATGACCGCTTTTGACCAGATTTATGGCCAGATTGAGGGCTTGCCTGCCTGTTTCCAAGCAGATTCCAATTACCTTTCACGTTTCGAACAATGCCTGGCTGACCAGGGCGAGACGGTCAACCGAGGCTTAGTCGTTTCAGGGGATAGCTTCGTAGCAAGCCCAGCCAAGGTGGAAGAGATCGCCCAGAATCTTCCAGGTGCCCTCTGTACCGAGATGGAAGGAGCGGCAATTGCTCATGTCGCCTATCAGTTCCAGCTTCCTTTCCTGATTGCTCGGGCTATGTCAGACACTGCTGAGCAGGATGCGGCTATTGACTTTGACCAATTTATTTCTGAAGTGGGGCCTAAGAGTGCCCGGTTGACTTTGAACTTTATCGGCCAATATTTGAAAGATTAAGCTTGACAAGCCGATTAAAGCTTGATAAGATAATCTTTGTGTAAAATAATGCAGCACAGTTGAAGCAAGCTCGTCAACAGTCCTCCCACATAGGTGAAGCAAGTATCCGCGGCTGCAATAGGAGAAAGCCAAGGAGCGGACTGCACGAATGCGATCAGCTGAATGACTTATTTTACTCCAATAAATCAATTTATATGGAGGAATTCATCAATGTCACGTTATACAGGACCAACATGGAAGGTATCCCGTCGTTTAGGGATCTCATTATCCGGTACAGGTAAAGAATTAAGCCGTCGCCCTTACGCACCAGGTCAACACGGACCTAACCAACGCCGTAAGAGCCTTTCAGAATACGGTTTACAATTACAAGAAAAACAAAAATTACGGTACATCTATGGGATGACTGAAAAACAATTCCATAACTTGTTCGTAAAAGCTGGTAAAATTAAAGAAGGTAAGCTCGGGGTTAACTTCATGATCTTACTTGAACGTCGCTTAGACAACATGGTTTACCGCTTAGGTTTGGCTTCAACTCGTCGCCAAGCTCGTCAATTGGTTACCCACGGCCACATCTTAGTTGATGGCAAACGTGTGGATATCCCTTCTTACTTAGTGGATGTTGACCAAGTGATCGGCGTTCGTGAAAAATCTAAAGAAATCCAAGTGATCAAGGATTCTGTTGAAGGTTTATACGGCCACGTTCCATATGTATCATTCGATGAAGAAAAATTCGAAGGCTCATTAACGCGCTACCCAGAACGCGACGAAATGAACCCAGATATCGATGAATCACTCGTCGTTGAATACTACAACCAATTATCTTAATTTTAAGCTTAAACGATTTAAAGGAGCTAGCCTGGCTGGCTCCTTTTTTGTCGGAAAAAATAATTTCCAAAGAGCAAAATTAAAATTTTGGATGCTTAAGCAGACACTTTGACAAAAGCTCAGAAAAGAAAGAAGGGCAGTCAAGGGCTTTTTATGGACTCTCCCTAGGCTAAAGGGCTTTTTTCTGCTATAATTTATGAGTATAAGAAAGTAAGACATGATAAAATATTAATGAATTGGAGGAGCGAATGTGGAGCTATTAATCGCATTGCTCGTCGTGATTCTGATTGTGCTCATCAGCTATGGCATACTGTATTATTTAAGTAAGAAGCAGACTAAGACCAATCAGGAACTGGATGAGCAGAAACAAGAAATCATGGCGATTCCGGTTGCTGACAAACTCTATACGATCAAAAACAAGAATGTAACAGGTAAAACCGGACGGGCGCTCGAGAACGAACAGGCCAATTGGCAAACCGTAACCCAATACAAGTTACCCGAAATTGAAGCGGTTCTCGTCTCAGCCCAGGACGCTACAGATAAATTATTTTCAAAAATTAAAGCCCGGCAAATGTCGGACAAGGCGGAAGACCTACTCCAGGAAGCTCGGACGGAAGTCGAGGGGATTAACCAGCGCTTGGAGAAGCTCTTGGACCAGGAGGACGCCAATGCGAGCTACCATGAAGAGCTCTATGACCGCTATGCTAAGATCCGCAAGCAATTACTTGCTCATAGCTATGCTTACGGGCCTTCCCAGGAAACTTTAGAGAAGAACTTGTCCTATATTGAATTAGATTTCACCAAATACAATGAATTGATGAATGATGGGGACTTTATCGGGGCCCATGAAATCTTAGAACAGATCCAGCGGGACATTGAGTCCTTAGAGGGGATGATGGAAGAAATTCCTAGCCTCCTGACTCGGATCGATGAAGAATACCGGGCCCAGTATGAAGACCTCAACCAAGGCTATAAGGCTATGTTGGATGAAGACTATCGTTTCCCTATGGATGTGGATATTCCTGAAGAGATCAACCAAGTGGACAAGGTCATCAATAATGCCAAGGAAGCCATTGCTCGGGCTGACCTGGATGAAGCCCAAGCCATTATGGAGCGGGCGGAAGTACAGATTGATCGGACCTATGAACTGATGGAAGCGGAACTTCGAGCCAAACAATACATTGGCGGCAACCAGGGGGCTATGCAACAAACCCTAAGTAAGGTTCACCAGTCCAACCGTTATGCCATCTTAGAGATCGACCGTGTTGCTCAGAATTACCAGCTATCGGGTAGCGAGATGTCCCAGATGCGTGACTATGCTGATCAGATTGACCGCCTCCAGGAAACGATCGATTATACCAACCAGCAGGAAGGCAACCATACCATTGCCTACAGCGATATGGAAACCCGCTACCGGGATAGTTATGAGACCCTAGCTGAGATTGAGAAAGGCCAGTCCAAGATTGTTTCGTCATTGGCTGGTCTCAAGCAGCAGGAGCGGGAAGCCCGCGACCAGCTCTATCTCTACGAGCTCGACCTCCGCAATATCAAGCGCAAGGTTGGCCAGTACCACCTGCCTGGCCTAGATCCAAGTTATCTGGACCGTTTCTTTGCTTGTGAGGATACCTTGGATGCCATGCGCTCCAAGCTCAACCGAGTCAAGTTGGATATGGAAGAAATCAACCGCTTGAGCCAAATTGCTTCTGAGGATATTGAATATTTGGATACGGAAATTGAGAAGACCCTCGACTATGTGCGCTTGACCGAGACAGCTATCCAATATGCCAACCGTTACCGAGCTAACCATCCTGAGATTAATGATGCGGTGGACTATTCCCACTACCTCTTCAATGAGCGCTACGATTATCAGGGAGCCTACCAGGCCATCGTGGATTGTGTAGCGAAATTCGATAGCCAAGCTCAGAGCGAAATCGAGAAAATTTACCGCGCAGATAAGAACAAATATAATTATTAGTATCGTCAAGTTCCCTCTCCTGATCGGCGAAATCTGGAGAGGGTTCACTGTTTTAAGAGAAAGGAAGCTAACTTTATGTCAAAAACCATCTATTTTGACAACAGTGCCACCACTAAGATCTTTAAAGAAGCAGCAGAGTCTATGCTTAAAACGATGGAAACTTACTATGCCAATCCTTCCAGCCTCCATGCCTTGGGTAACCAGGCCCACCGTCTCCTAGACTCAGCCCGCAAGCAGGCTGCTGATATCTTAGGCTGTTCGCCAGAGGAAGTCTTTTTCACGGGATCGGGAACGGAGTCAGACAACTGGGCGGTTAAAGGAACAGCCCTGGAAAAAGCTGGAGCAGGCAAGCACCTGATCACCAGTCAGGTCGAACATCCCGCCATCATGAATACCATGCAGGCCCTTGAGAAACAAGGCTTTGAAGTGACCTACTTGCCTGTAGACAAGGAGGGCAAGGTCCATGCCGAAGACTTGAAGGCGGCCATTCGTCCTGATACGACCTTGGTCTCTGTGATGGCCATCAACAATGAAATTGGGAGCCAGCAACCTATCGCGGAATTGGCTGAGGTTTTAGAAGACTATCCGAGCATCCATTTTCATGTGGATGGGGTTCAAAGTTTCATGAAGACCCCACTTCCCCTTATCCATTCCCGGGTGGATTTGATGAGTTTTTCAGCACATAAGTTCAATGGGCCTAGGGGATGTGGTATCCTATATAAGAAGGCCAACCGGCAGATCCTGCCCCTCTTAGATGGGGGCGGCCAAGAGCACTTGCTCCGGAGTTCGACTGAGAACTTGCCCGCCATTGTGGCTACCGTTAAGGCTATGCGCTTGACCCAGGAAGGCGCTAATGAGGAAAGTAAGAGTCACCAAGCCTTCCAAGACCGGCTCCGTCAGTTCTTGGCGGAGGAGGGGGACCAGGTAACTGTCTTCAGTCCCCAGGATGGTGCGGCTCATATTCTCTGCTTTGCCCTCAAAGGCGTTCGTGGTGAAGTGATGGTCCACGCCTTAGAAGAAGAGGGCATCTATGTGTCAACGACTTCTGCCTGTGCCAGCCGGAAGAGCCAGCAAGGATCCTCGACCCTGGCCGCTATGCCGGTAGATCCTAGCCTGGCCCGGTGTGCTATCCGTTTGAGCTTCGGATATGACAACCGAATGGAAGAAGTGGAAGACTTTATCGAAGTCTACCGCCGCTTACTCCACAAATTTGCTAAAATCCAATAGGAGGTCCTATGAAAAAAATTATTATGATCCGCTATGGGGAATTGTCCATTAAGGGTAAGAATAAGCGCCGTTTTATTCGGATACTCTCGGATAATATCAAGCGCGCCCTCTATGACTATCCCCAAGTTAAAGTTAGCCAGCAACACGACTTTATGTTCCTACATCTTGAAGATGCCCCTCAAGACAAGATTCTCGAGCGCCTGCAGGATGTCTTCGGCATCCAGTCCTACAGTCCGGCGCTAACCATCGAACGCGACTTCGAGAAACTTAAAGAAGTGGCTGTTGAAGTAGTCGCTAAGGAGATGGCCAAGTCTGATATTAAGACCTTTAAGATTGCTACCTCGCGTTCGGACCATTCCTATCGTCTAGATACTAATGCCATCAACCGGGAATTAGGTGCCCATGTCGGCGCAGCCTATCCAGAGCTCAAGGTCCAGCTCAAGCAACCTGATCTGACCTTGCGGGTGAAGGTGCGCGAGCAAGACTTCCTCTTATCGACGGATTGGCTGCCAGGGCTGGGTGGCTTGCCCGTGGGTTCCAGTGCCAAAGCGACGCTCATGTTGTCGGGAGGTATCGATTCGCCGGTAGCTGGCTACTTGGCCATGAAGCGGGGCATCCGGGTGACCGCCCTCCATTTTGCCTCACCACCTTATACCAGCCCTCAAGCCCTAGAAAAGGCTAAAAAATTAGCCGGCAAGCTTAGTCGTTTTTCGGCCTGGATTAACTTCTTAGAAGTGCCCTTTACTGAGATCCAGGAAGAAATCAAAGAAAAAATCCCTAAAGAATACCTGATGACCGTGACCCGGCGGATGATGTATCGGGTGGCAGACCGCTTGCGGGACCAGTATGACGGCTTGGCCATTGTAAACGGGGAATCGGTAGGCCAGGTGGCTTCTCAGACGCTAGAGAGTATGTACACCATCAATGAAGTCACCTCGACACCCATCCTCCGTCCCCTAGTGACCATGGATAAGCTTGAGATTATCGATATTGCAGAAAGAATTGACACTTATGACTTATCCATCCAACCCTTCGAAGACTGCTGTACCGTCTTTGCGCCGCCATCGCCTAAGACCAAGCCCCATTTGGACGAGGTGGAATACTTGGAAAAACGCTTAGCCATCGATGAACTCGTCCAAGCAGCAGTCGACCAGACCAAGTTTGAGCGGATTGAATGGCAAGACCAAGTCGAAGAAGCTGAGCATATTGCAGATGAATTTGAAGATTTGTTGTAAAATAGAAGTAAGCATTAGAGTGTGATAAAAGTTGGGAGCATACAAAAAGACTGGGGGGTTCCCAGTCTTTGCTAGTCGGGTTCGAGGATGCAGAAAGGGCTCCTCTTCGCAAAAGCCCGTCGAAGGCTTGCAGCCTTCTCAGGTCTTTTACTCCAGAGGTCCCTTTCTCCCGCATCCTCTCACACCCTTGCTAGTAGGGTTCGCAAGAGCAGCTTTGGCGTGCTTTCGCAAGTTGGGAACGTGCAAGCGTGGCTTGCCCTTATCCCAACTTACTCCAAGCATCCAAAGCTAAACGCTCTTGCTCACACCCTGTCTAGTCGGGTTCGGTCTGGCAGCTTTCCTGTCACTTCACAAGTCTCCGCCGCAGTCTTGCAGACTGCTCTGGTGACTTGTTCCAGTGAAGGAAAGCTAAGCGCCAGCCCTCACACCCTTGTTAGTTGGGTTCGGTCGCGCAGAAGTGGCTCCTCTTCACAAAATCCCTTCGAAGTCTTTCAGACTTCTTCGGTTTTTTGTTCCAGAGGTCCACTTCTACCCGCGCGCCCTCACACCCTATAGTAGGGTTCGCAAAGGCAGAAAGGGAGTGACTTCAGAAAAGTGGAACGACCGGCTAAAGCCGCTCTTATCCGCTTTTCCTCCAGTCATCCCTTTCTAGACGCCTTTGCTCACACCCTTGTTAGTTGGGTTCGCAGTTGCAGACTTGAAGTGACTTCACCCAATCGGAACGACCGGCTAAAGCCGTTCTTATCCGATTGGGCTCCAGTCATTCAAGTCTAGACGCAACTGCTCACACCCTTGTTTTACCCGGCGTAGTAGCCGTAGAGGGCCATGGCGGTGGCGAAGACGACGGAGCCGATGATGGCGATGAGGCCGATCCAGATTAAGATTTGGCCACGACGTTTTTTCTTCTTTTTGTTATTGTACATTTTAGATTTTGGCATGTGCTGTGGCATAAGAAACCTCGCTTTCTCTTGTAAGCTGTACGCTTTTTATTATAGCATAGGGATATATGAATTGCTTAAGGAATATTTTTTCACAAAAACTAAATATTATGGAGATGGAGTGTGAATGAGATGAGTGAAGAAGCAACACGTGTATTAATTATTGAAGATGAAAAGAATTTAGCCCGTTTCATTGAATTGGAGCTGAAATACGAGGGCTATGAAGTGGAAACTTGCTACAATGGCCGGACGGGACTCAAGGCCGCTCTTGAAGAAGACTGGGATATTATCCTGCTCGACCTCATGCTCCCAGAAATTAATGGGGTGGAAGTCTGCCGCCGCCTGCGCCATGAGAAGACGACACCAGTGATTATGATGACTGCCCGCGATTCTATTATTGACCGGGTGTCTGGTTTGGATCAGGGTGCCGATGACTATATTGTTAAACCTTTTGCGATTGAAGAACTCCTGGCACGGATGCGGGCCTTGCTTCGTCGCATCAATATTGCAGAGAGTGAATTCCAAGTGAAACAAACCAAGCTGACCTTTAAGGATATCACGGTCGAAAAAGAAAACCGGATTGTTCACCGGGGGGATGATATCATCGACTTGACCAAGCGGGAATACGAGCTCTTAGTCACTTTGATGGAGAATGTCAACGTCGTCCTCTCCCGCCAGGAATTACTCAATAAGGTCTGGAATTATGACACTGAGATTGAAACTAATGTTGTGGATGTTTATATCCGTTACTTGCGCAATAAGATTGACCGCAAAGACCAACCTTCTTATATTCAAACTGTGCGCGGAACAGGCTATGTGATGAGGACTGAACAATGAAATTAGATAATCAACCTGATAACCAAGAGAAGAAAAAGCGAATTTCACTTTTTTGGAAATGGGGGCTCTGCCTATCAGGGATTATCTGGCTCATTGCCATGCTGGTACCAATAGCGATTGTGATCTTGAGTCCGGGAGAATTAGTGGTCTCGCTCACTTTTATCGCTTTCTTCCTCCTCTTTGCTTCAGGGGTGGCAGGTTTCTTAACGGCGTCTTGGATGCTCCAGCCCATCCGCGATATTAAATTTACCCTGGATCGAATCTCCTTTAAGAGCATTGCCGATACCCGGGTGATCATCCGCGATAGTCAGGACGAGCTGACGGATATTTCCCTGGGGATTAACCAGCTCTTAGACCGGATGACCCATTATATCGACCAGCAGGTGCATTTTGTCGAGGATGCTTCTCACGAGCTGCGGACTCCAGTTGCGATTGTCCAGGGGCACTTAAAGATGCTCAACCGCTGGGGCAAGGATGATCCGGAAGTTTTACAGGAGTCCATCCAATCGGCCCTGAGTGAGATTGAGCGCATGCGCGTTTTGGTCCAAGAGATGCTCGACCTGTCGCGGGCTGGCCAAGTGGAGATTCACTACCAAGATGAGGCGGTTGATGCCGGTATGGTGGTGGAAGAGTCTTATGAGAACTTCAAGATGCTCCACCCTGACTTCACCTTCATCTTGAATAATGAGCTCTCTAAGCCTTATTATGTGGCCATTAACCGCCACCATTTAGAGCAGTGCCTCATTATCTTATTGGACAATGCAGTCAAGTATTCCACCGATACCCCCTTGATTCATATTACGGTATCTACGGATGTGATCCGCTATGTGGAAATCGCCATCCAGGACTTTGGCGAAGGGCTTTCTCAAGAAGACCAGGATAAGATCTTTAACCGCTTCTACCGGGTGGATAAGGCCCGGTCTAGGGAAAGAGGTGGCAATGGTCTCGGGCTTCCCATTGCCCGTCAGCTGATCGAGGGTTACAAGGGTCAGCTCTTCGTGGAATCTTCCTTGAATAGCGGCTCGGTCTTCCACATCCGCCTGCCCTTAGCTGAGGAAGTTGACGATAAGGTCCGGTCAGTGGAAGAAGACTCAGATGCAAATTAAAAAAATGCCTTAAAGCAGGACGAGTGTGCTGCTTTAAGGCATTTAATTTTGTTTTTGTGATAAGTGAGCATCCGTTCTTTTTTTGAATTTGGTCATTAAGTTACAGATGTTCAAGAATTGCTAGCGTCTACTTACGCTTTTGCTTGCCGGCATTCCGACCTTTTTTCGGACCCTTGTCAATTTGACGAGGGGCGTCGTCTTTGACGCTTTGGGTGACGTCTTTGGCTTGTGTGCTTGGACTAGTTTTCGCTTTAATTGGATTTTTCTTCATCTCTTCTTCAATACGGGCCGTGATGCGTGGCCGGTAGATGAGATTGGTGTAGAGCGATTGGAGAACACCCCAGAGCGCTGATACAATAAAGTAGAGGGTCAGACCAGCTGGTGCGCTGAAGACGATGAAGCCCATCATAATCGGCATCATAAACATCGACATCTTCATTTGAGCCCGTTGCTCTTCTGGAATACCTTGGAGAGAAACCCAAGATTGCAGGGCATAGAGGGCAATCGTAATGATGGCGAAGAGTAGGCTTGGTTCGCCTAGAGGAATGCCAAAGAAGGTGTAGGCCTTGATTTCAGGGCTGGTTCGGATTGCCGCATAGAGGCCAGAGAAGATCGGTAATTGAATAAGGAGAGGCAGGCAGCCTTTCATCCCGCCTAGCATGGAGATATTATTTTCTTTAAGAAATTCTTGCTGCTCCATGGCGAGGCGCATCCGCTCTTCGTCAGAGCTGGCATTCTTTTGCCGCTCTTGCATTTCTTTCATATAGGGCTGGAATTCTTTCATCCGGACCGAATGTTCCATAGTGGAGTTCAACTGGCGCATGGTGAGCGGTAGAAGAACCAGACGCACCAGGATGGTCATGGTAATGATGGCTAGGCCATAATTTCCATTAAAGATCTCAGCAAACCAGTTGAGTAAACGGTTGATCGGCATGGCGAACCAACGGAAGCCAAAGCCGTCCGGATTATTCGGGTTGGCACAGCCAGCTAGTAATAGGGTACTAGTTAGCGTCAGGGCAAGCAGTTTGGCCCGCTTGCCTGTCAATGATTTAAACAATATGTCACGTCCTTTAATCTTTGATAAAACTTACCCTATTATTCTATCGAAACTCGCTTATGATTTCAATAAAGCGTTTCAAAAGAATCTTTAAAGTCTAAGTCTTCCTCGGCTATCAGGTCGACTTGGTCAATCCGCGCATAGGGATTGGCTTCTTCGAGGGCTTGGAGAAAATCCTTTCGGGTCTGGGCATCTGCTTGGAGGACCAGGCTGACACTGCCATCTGCCTCGTTCTTAACCGAACCCCCTAAGTGCCACTGGCGGGCTAGTTGACTGCAGTGAAAACGGAAGCCGACCCCTTGGACCCGGCCGCTGATACGAAGTTTACTGGTTAACATCTTGCAACCTCCTTTCCTTAATCATAGCATGCTTTGCTGGGCTGGGGGAATAGCTAGTAAAGAAATCTAACTTGTGGGGAAATTATTCCTAGCCCATAAGCTGCGTAAAAGCTGAAAATTGTATATAATATAGAGTGTATAATCGTCGAATCGATTAGTCGAGAAAGGATGTTGTCGGAAGTCAATGGCAAAAAGAAGAAGGAAAAAAACAAAAAAACGTACATTTAAAAATGAAGCGGTTGCCCTTGGCATGCTTGTAGTGATTTTATTTGGCATTTTCCGCTTAGGCTTTGTCGGCCGGCTCATTGCCCAGGTTATGCGCTTATTGGTGGGCGAGCTTTACTTGCCGGTCTTTGTTGGCCTGACCTTGGCCATGGTCTGGCTGATTCTAACAGGCCAGGGCCCTAACTTGCGCAACCGTCTGTCCCAAGCCTGTCTCTGGCTATTGCCCCTGCTAGCACTGATCTTACATTCTTGGTATTTTTCAGCCTTTGCGGATCAGGGCCAGTCTCTGATTAATGTGACCTGGTCTTTAGCGGCGGAAGCCCTCCGCCAGGGGACCTTCAGCCAGAGTTTGGGTGGGGGCATGCTTGGGGCCTTGCTTTACACTGTCTCTTATTTTACTCTGGGCCAAGTGGGGACTTATGTTCTCATCTTTATCGCCGTCCTGGTCCTGCTCTGCTTTGTCATGAATATCTCCTGGCAGGAATTCTTGGAAGGCATCCAGATGCTCTGGACGGTCTTTTCAGATTGGTTCTCCAATTTCCTGGCAGATAGTAAGGAGAACTTGCAGAAGCAGTCAGAGAAGCGCCAGGCCAAGGCCAAGCAAAAGGCTAAGCAGTCTGAGCCCAAAGAAAAGAAGAACCGCATCCGACCTAAAAAAGAAAGGACTGACCAAGAGGCCCAGCCTGCGCCAAGAGAGCCGGTAGAAATCGTCGGCCTATCCTCTTCCCAGTCTTCAGGAGGGAGCCGGGCTAAGTCGAGTCCGAGTCAACAAGAAGCTCCTGCTCAAGCCGGCGCGCCTGCCCAAAATATTCCCTTAAAATTTGAATACGATGAGGAAGAAGAGGAGGACCATGAAGACCTGGCTGACATGAAAATGGAAGCCGAGGAAGAGAATCCTAATTATCGCCTGCCTCAGCCTGATCTCTTGAATGATCGCGAAGAAACGGACCAGTCCGGTGAATACAGTGTGATCCAACACAATATTGAGAAATTAGAGGAGACCTTCGAGAGCTTTAATGTCGATGCCAAGGTAGTCAAGGCTAACTTGGGACCAGCTGTGACCAAGTTTGAAATCCAGCCTGCTATCGGGACCAAGGTTAGCAAGATCACCAACCTAGCGGATGACATTGCCCTGGCCCTAGCAGCCAAGGATATTCGGATTGAAGCGCCGATTCCTGGCAAATCGGCCATTGGGATTGAGGTTCCTAACCAACAAGTCAGCCTGGTCGCCCTGCGTGATAGCTTGGAGAATGCTCCCAAGTCCCCCAAACTCTTGGAAGTTCCCCTGGGACGGAGTATTGCAGGCTCCATCCAGATGGCTGACCTGGCCAAGATGCCCCACTTGCTGGTAGCGGGCTCTACGGGATCGGGTAAATCGGTTTGTATTAACGGGATTATCATCTCGATCTTGATGAAGGCCAAACCTCATGAAGTTAAGTTAATGATGATCGATCCTAAGAAGGTGGAATTGAATGTCTACAACGGCATCCCCCATCTTTTAACCCCTGTTGTGACCAACCCTCGTAAGGCTGCCCAAGCCCTGAATAAGATTGTGGCAGAAATGGAAAGGCGCTATGAACTCTTTGCCGAAACGGGGGCTCGGAATATGAAGGGCTACAACCAACATATCCGTGAAAAGAACCGGGAAGAGGGAACGGACGATCCCTGCCTGCCCTATATCGTTGTCATCGTTGATGAATTGGCTGACTTGATGATGGTCGCCTCCAAGGAAGTGGAAGCTGCCATCATCCGTCTAGCTCAGATGGCCCGGGCAGCTGGTATCCATATGATCCTGGCCACCCAGAGACCTTCCGTTGACGTCATTACAGGGATCATCAAGGCTAATGTGCCTTCCCGGATCGCCTTTGCGGTCTCCAGTGGGACGGACTCGCGGACTATTATCGACCAGAATGGGGCCGAGAAGTTGCTAGGTCGCGGCGACATGCTCTTCATGCCGATGGGCGAGGGCAAGCCGATCCGTGTCCAAGGGGCCTTCATTGATGATGATGAAGTGGAACGCGTAGTTGATTTTGTGAAGTCCCAGCAAGAAGCAAATTATGTTGAAGCGATGATGCCCAGCGAAGCCAGTGAAGAGAATCCAGCTGATGAACTCGATGAGATCTGGTCTGACGCCATGGAATTTGTCAAGGGTCGGGATACAGTATCCACGTCCATGATGCAGCGCCGCTTCCGCATCGGCTACAACCGGGCCGCCCGTATCATTGATGATATGGAACAGCGGGGAATTATCGGACCGGCTAATGGATCTAAGCCACGGGTTGTCAACATTTCCGATAACAGCGATGAGCCTTCACAAGCAAATTAAAGGAGAATTGAGAGATGAATTTACCTAATAAATTAACGATATTTCGGATTTTACTGATTCCCGTCTTCCTGCTCTTAGTGGAATTACCCTTGGATTGGGGGACCTGGCATTTCTTAGGCAGTGCGATCGACCCCCATTTGTTTTTAGCGGCCTTGGTCTTTATCTTTGCTAGCTTTACTGATTGGTTGGACGGCTATATTGCTCGCCGCGACCACTTAGTCACTAATTTCGGTAAGTTTGCGGACCCCATCGCTGATAAAATGCTCGTCGCGACGGCCTTGATTGAATTGGTGACTCTAGGTAAGGCCCCAGGTTGGGTGGTCAGCCTGATTCTCATGCGGGAACTAGCTGTTTCTGGCCTGCGCTTGATCTTGGTACAAGAAGGGGAGGTCATGGCAGCTAAATTTATCGGCAAGGTTAAGACTATGACGCAAATGTTCGCTGTCATCTTCCTTTTGGTTGATGATGCGCCCTTTGGCTTCCTACCCTTCTCAATCGGTCAGGTCTTGCTCTACCTCGCCCTCTTCTTCACCCTCTATTCGGGCTTTGACTATTTCATTAAGAACAAAAAAGTATTTAGTGATGGCCTCTAAGGGCTCAGCATAGAAAAAAGAAAAGTGATTAGGTCAAGCTCCTAGTCACTTTTTTATCAGGCAAGGACTTTTGGCCCAAGCTTTTTTTAAAAATTTGTTAGAATAAAAGTGAATTTTGGAAAAAATGGTCTATATATGAATAAGGAGGAAAGAAATGAAAGCTGAAATTATTGCGATTGGGACGGAAATTCTTATGGGGCAAATCCTGAACACTAATGCCCAATTTTTGGCCCAACAACTGACAGAACTGGGGGTGGGGCACTATATCCAAACGGCTATCGGTGACAATCCCGACCGCCTAGCAGCGGTCACCAAGCAGGCAGAAGAGCGGTCTGATATAATTATTTATTCAGGCGGTATCGGGCCTACCCGAGATGATCTGACCAAGCAGGCCCTGTCTGCCTATCTCAATGAGCCCTTGGTCTATGATGAGGAGAATCTAGATCGGGTCCGCCAAGATTTTAGCCGGCGTAAAGCGACCATGTCGGACTTGAACCAACGCATGTCCCTCTATTTTAGCCGGGGGAAAAGTCTCAGAAATCCTGTGGGGCAAGCGGTGGGCACGGCCCTGGTCAAGGATGGTCGACTTTATATAGTCCTACCTGGCTTCCCTAAGGAGATGCGGGCCATGTTCCTTGAAGAGGGCAAGGCCTTAATCCAAGACTTTATAGCTGAAGATAGCCGGCAGGTACTGAGCTCGCGCTACTTGAATTATTATGGACTGGGGGAGTCCCAGCTAGCCGAAAGCTTAGATGACTTGATTCAAAGCCAGGAAAATCCCACCATCGGAACTTATTCTAAGCATAATGTTCTGACCCTGCGCTTGACGGCTAGTGGCTCGGATGAAGGGACGACCCAGGCCCTCTTAGATACTCTCGAAGAAACAATTAACGACCGCCTTGGGGCTTACTATTATGGCCAAGGCCTGGACTATATGCCCAGCCAGGCCCTGGTCCAGACCCTCAAGACCCAGCAAAAAACAGTCTCAGTTGCTGAAAGCCTAACGGGTGGGATGGCGGCAGCTGCTATTGTTGACTGCCCAGGCGCTTCAGAAATTTTTGAAGGGGGCGTCGTGACCTATAGCCTCCAAGCCAAGCGCGATGTCCTAGGTGTCTCCGCTGAAACATTGGACCAAGAAGGCATGGTTAGCCAGGCTTGCGCCAAGGAAATGGCAGAGAGGTGCCGCCAGCTCTTTCAGACGGACTATGCCTTGAGCTTTACGGGGGTTGCCGGTCCAGACCAGATGGAAGGCCAGGATGTCGGAACGGTCTTTATTGGCCTAGCCGGTCCCGCCGACTGCCAAGTCCACCGTCTGCACTTATCAGGCCAGCGTGAGAACATCCGCCGGTCAGCAGTCCATGCCGCTTGCCTGGCCCTTATCCAAAAATTAAATTAGAACAACTGTTCGCTTTTTGCTTGCTATTTGAGCAGAAGCCCGCTACAATATAGCTAGAGTAAATGTACGACAAGGAGGAAGTACTGTGAGTAAATCCAACAACGATTCCAACCGTCAAAAAGCCCTTGACGAAGCCCTCAAAAAAATTGAAAGAAATTTTGGTAAGGGTGCCATTATGAAGTTAGGTGACACGGCCGACCAAAGAATATCAACAGTACCGTCTGGGTCACTGACTCTCGATATCGCCTTAGGGGTCGGCGGTTATCCTCGGGGCCGGATTGTTGAAGTCTATGGTCCAGAATCTTCAGGTAAAACAACGGTGGCCCTTCATGCGGTCGCTGAAGTCCAAAAGCGGGGTGGCATTGCAGCCTTTATCGATGCGGAGAATGCCCTAGACCCTGAATATGCCAAACACTTAGGGGTCAATATTGATGAATTGCTCCTGTCTCAACCTGATACGGGTGAACAAGGCTTAGAAATTGCCGATGCCTTGATTTCATCAGGGGCCATCGACATTGTAGTTGTTGACTCCGTTGCTGCCCTAGTGCCCCGGGCCGAAATTGAAGGGGAGATGGGGGATGCCCATGTGGGTCTACAAGCCCGACTCATGTCGCAAGCCCTCCGTAAACTATCCGGGACTATTAACAAGACGAAGACCATTGCCATCTTTATCAACCAGATCCGTGAAAAGGTGGGCGTGATGTTCGGAAACCCTGAAACTACACCAGGTGGTCGGGCTCTGAAGTTCTATTCTACCGTCCGCTTAGAAGTTCGACGCGGTGAACAACTGAAAGCCGCAGGGGAAGTAATCGGTAACCGGACCAAGATTAAAATTGTCAAAAATAAGGTAGCCCCACCTTTCCGCGTGGCAGAGGTTGATATCATGTACGGCCAAGGAATTTCCCAAGCTGGCGAATTGGTTGACCTAGCCGCTGACTTGGATATCATTCAAAAATCAGGCTCTTGGTATTCCTACGGGGATGACCGGATCGGCCAAGGTCGCGAAAATGCCAAGAACTTCTTGAAGGAAAATCCGGATATTTTCCAAGCGGTGGACCAACAAGTCCGTGCCCATTATGGCTTTGGCGGTGAAGCCGCTGAGTCTGACTCAGAAGAAGCCACTGGGCAAGCTGCTTTAGACGTGGACGAGAAGGAAGACAATAAGGAATAGGGCCAGAGCTGAAGACCTCTTAGTCCTTCAGTAGCAACAATTAACCGCACTGCCAAAGATTAAGAATAAGCGTTCGTAAATCATAATTTTTACAAAGAGACTGGGAGTTTTCCTAGTCTTTTTTGTGCTTAGTCATTGGTCTAAATTGAGGGGCCTTTAAAGAACAATTGACAGATTAGAAACAAAAATATACAATATATAATAGGTGTAAAAGTTTTTACACTGAGTAAAAATATTTAAAGTATTTAAGACTACAATTAAATAGAAACGGAGGTGAACTATGCAGTTTACAGGAATAGCCTTCGTTATCGTTGCTTTAATTGTTGGCCTTTTAGTCGGGAACTATGTTGGGGACAAGCGTCGCCAGGAACGGATGGAAGCCGAACTCGCTGAAGCTGAACGTTCAGCCCAGGATATTATCAACCGTGCCGAGCGTGATGCCAAATCTCAATATAAAGAAATGATTGTTGAAGCGAAGGAAGAAGCCCAAACTTATCGAACCGAAGCTGAGAAAGATTTAAAAGCTGATCGTGATGAACTTAAACAACGTGAAAACCGTTTGAACCAGCGGGAAGAAAGCATGACCCGCCGCGAAAACACGCTAGATAATAAAGAAGATCAGCTCAACTCCAAAGAACAATCCTTGCGTGACCGCATGACCAATCTTGAAGAAAAAGAAGCCCATGCGGACCAATTGATCCAAAAACGTGAAGAAGAAGTTCAAAGAGTATCGGGTTTAAGCCAAGAAGATGCGAAAAACTTGATTTTATCTGAAACAGAACGTGAATTGAGTAATGAAGTTGCGATTAAAATTCGTGATGCTGAACAAGAAATTCGTGAAAAAGCTGATAAAATCGCTAAATCGATTATCCTTCAAGCCATTGAAACGAGTGGGGCGGACACTGTATCTGAAAGTTCAGTGACAGTTGTCCACTTACCTAATGACGATATGAAGGGCCGGATTATCGGTAAAGAAGGGCGGAACATTAAGACGCTAGAATCCTTAACGGGGATTGACTTAATTGTCGATGATACCCCTGAAGCTGTCGTCTTGAGTGGTTTCGACCCGGTGCGCCGAGAAATTGCTAAGATCGCGCTCGATGCCTTGATCGCAGATGGTCGGATTCACCCGGCCCGGATTGAGGAAGCAGTGGAAAAGGCACGCAAAGAAATGGATACCCGTATCCGTACCATTGGGGAGGATACCGTCTTCGACCTCGGCATCCATGATATGCATCCGGACCTGATTAAGCTCGTTGGTCGCTTGAATTATCGGACCAGTTATGGCCAAAGTGTCTTGGGCCACAGTATCGAAGTGGCTAAGTTAGCGGGTACTCTGGCTGGTGAATTAGGCTTAGATGAAGCCTGCGCCAAACGTGCCGGTCTCTTGCATGATATCGGCAAGGCCGTGGATCATGAAATTGAAGGGACCCACGTTGAAATTGGTGTCGAATTGGCCCAACGCTACCATGAAAACGACCTCGTGATCAATGCGATTGCAAGCCACCATGGGGATGTAGAAGCCATTTCACCAATTTCAGTGCTTGTCGCAGTTGCCGATGCGCTATCTGCTGCACGTCCAGGTGCCCGGTCAGAATCGCTTGAAAATTATATCCAACGCCTACGCAGCTTGGAAGACATTGCCAACCGTGCCGACGGTGTCAGCAAGTCTTATGCGATTCAAGCGGGACGTGAGATCCGCGTCATGGTCCAACCTGACCAGGTAGATGACCTTGAAGCAGTGAAACTCTCGCATGACTTAGCCAAGCAAATCGAAAAAGAACTTGACTATCCAGGTCAAATTAAAGTAACGGTAATCCGTGAAAAACGTGCTGTCGACTATGCACGTTAAGTCGTATTACCCCTTATAATTTGCAGCAAAAAGAGCTTGGGAATTTCCAAGCTCTTTTTGCTATCTTTACTTGCTCCAGTGAAGGAAAGCTAAACGCTCTTGCTCTCACCCTTTAGCCCTCTGCTTCTTCCATTTCGGCGGCGAGGTTGTCGTAGTCGATGTCGTTTTCCATAAATTCTGTATAGTCTGTCGCGAAGTGCTGCTCTAGGCTATCGATGGTTTGGATTTGGACCTTGGCGTCGGTCACTATGTAGTCCAGAATATGGCCCCCAAATTTACGGTCATCACTAATAAAGTGGCAGTGGAAGCCGCCCTTGGCTACGCCATCGTAGAGGTGGGGCGTATAGATGCCGACTGCCGTCCCCATGATATCGTATTGTTCGAATTCAGGTTGGACCCGGGTGGCTTCAACTAAGCGCGGATAGGGTTTCTCTTGCTTTGGTACCGCCCGGGTATGGACATAATCGAAGTGCCCGTCAATCCGAATCACTGAGAAGACATTCTTGCTTTGGACCATCTGTCCAATCTCAGAACGCATTTTTTTCAGGGTCGTGGGCCGCTTGATTTCTTCAAAGCGGTCTGGTTTGAAGAAGGTGACGGCAGCATAGGGGCTGGTCAATTCAGACTCGACCTCTACGACCTGGCCGGAAGCTTGAATTTGATAAGCTTGGCCGTCGACCATGATAAACTCCCCGTCGAAGGCGTGGAAGGTGCCGAGACCGGTATCGCCATGGTCAAGGAGCTCACCGAAACGGATACTGCCATCAAAGAACCCCGCCATCAAATCGCCTAAGCTTTGGTGTTGAAATAATTTAGACATATAGACTCCTTTCATTAAATGGGACGAAAGCCAGAGAAAACTAGTTTTTTGTAGCCTAAGAAGCGAAAGAGTCCAATCTCCCAGTCGCCCCGGTCAGAGAGACGGACAGATCGGTGCAGGAAGATCCTTACCGGCCCGGCTTGGTAGCTCTGATAGTTCTCCGGATGGTCGGGCTGTCCGCACTTGACCTCAGGCTCAAAATTACTGGCTTCACAGCAAGAATTGAATACAGACTGGGGGTATTCCACCCGTAAAGCATGGACCCCCTCAGCTTTTAAATAGTCTTGAGCTGCCTTGGAAATCATCGCAACCTCCTTTTATTATCCTTAGTTATTTAAGCTTATTTTAGCACAAGGGATGAAGGCAGAGCAAAAAACATAGAGGGTTTAAAGTTCAATAAATTTTCTTTAGCCGATGGACGGTCAAGTGGAGTTTTTTTGATCTTATGTTAGAATAAAAGTGCAGTAGATAAAATGTTAAAAATTTAAGTAATTAGATCTTCTTGAGAAACGTAGAGGAGAAGTGGTTAAATTGCTAGACCGTCTACTATTCGTATTATATGTGATGTTTGTATCTTTCGTAACGCTAGCATGGTTCTATTTCTGCAAACATCTAACCTTAAGAGGCTTTTGGTCAAGCTTCTTTAAGATAAAAGATGGCAATGATGAAGATCAAGATGATTAGTTGATTTTGTTTCCTTTAGATAGAAATAATCAAATGAGATGGATGAATAGAAAACAAGCAGCCTGGCAGATTGACCTGCTGGGCTGCTTGTTTTTATAGAGAGAAAGCTAGCGAATAAGTCTTTATTCCTTCCATTAGTTCATTAATTGAAAAAATAAGACACAGCTCGATGGGCGCTTCTGGCTTATTGAGTTGACTTGCTTTATGATGTAATTATAAAAATAAAGCCAAGGAGCTGACAACATGTATACTGAGGATTATTTGAAGGATTTACTTGTTAGACTGGCCTATCATTCGAGTGCGATAGAGGGGAATACCATTTCTTTACCAGAAACCGTATCAATTATCGTCGAAAATGCCTTACCCAACCAATCCAAGAGCATCCGAGAATTTTATGAGATAGAAAACCATAAGCAAGCCTTTGCCTATTTGTTAGAAGCTCTAGATAATGATGAAACACTGAGCGTTTCCATGGTCAAAAAGATTCACGCTCTATTAACTGACCGCTTACAGCATGATCGGGGCCAGTTCAAAAGCTCCCAGAATGCCATTGTGGGAGCTGAGTTTAAGACAGCTTCACCGCAAGAGACGCCGCTGTTAGTGAGTCAATGGGTAGACAATATCCTTTATCGTTTGGAAAAGCAAGAAGAAGTTTTAACTGTCTTAGCAGATTCCCATATTACTTTTGAACGTATCCATCCCTTTAGTGATGGCAATGGACGTACGGGCCGATTAATCTTATTATTTTTAGCGATGAAATATTTAAAGACGCCAGTTATTATTAACCAAGAGGCTCGCGCTAAGTATATTGAATATTTGGCCAATCAAGATACAGCGAATCTAACCCTTATGCTAGAGGAATCCTATCAGTATGAGAAAGAACGAATGATGCAATTCTAATAACAGTTAGCTAGTCTCTAGAATTTTATAATAGAAAAAGCGCTCAGATACTTGAACGCTTTTTCACTTTCTATTTTTTAATCTAGTTTTGCTATGGAGGACTTTTGGCCATAATTTTATTCCTCGTGTAATCTCTCAAGTAAGAGTCCGAAGAATTTTATTTGCCAGGGTCATAGTTCTTCCCCTCATGCTATGATATCAACTTTTAAGGCCTTTATGATAGCTTTAAAACGTTAAAAAGGAGACGAAGGGATTCGAACCCTCGTGCCGGTAGTCACCGACAAGTTGATTTCGAGTCAACCGCGTTATGACCTCTTCGCTACGTCTCCATAGAATAAGTACAAGAATTATCTTAACGCTAATCGGCTAAAAATTCAAGTGGAAATCGGCATGCATCTGGAAAATAAGGCAGCGGCCAGAAAATCTTCCCCGCCTGCCTAGGCGGTCTTGAGAGATTTGTGTTAAAATGGGGAGATGAATCGTTCGGCCAAGCTCATTCTCGCTTGGAAAGCCTAGGATAGATAAAGATACGAGCAAAGGAGTGCATGATGGTTCAAAAGACTAAGAAAACCCCAATGATGGAGCAGTATGATGCCATGAAGGCTAAGTATCCAGATGCTTTTCTCTTTTTTAGGTTGGGGGACTTTTATGAATTATTTAATGATGATGCCTTGAAAGCGGCCCAGTTGTTAGAGATTACCTTGACCAGCCGCAATAAGAATGCAGAGAACCCCATTCCTATGTGCGGGGTGCCCTACCATGCGGCGGGGGATTATATTCGCCAGCTGATTCGTTTAGGTTATAAGGTGGCCATTGCTGAGCAGATGGAGGACCCCAAGCAAGCCAAGGGGATGGTGCGCCGGGAAGTGATCCGCTTGATTACGCCTGGAACCTACCTGGAAGAAGGCAGCCAGCAGACTAATAATTACATCTGTGCCTTGGTTAAAGCAAAATCAGGCTATGCCTTAGCTCACAGTGATCTAGGGACTGGGGAGTTGCAGGTGACCCAGCTTGGGAGCTTGGAATCCCTCTTAACGGAGTTTGCCCAGCTTCAGCCTAGTGAGTTAGTGGTAGAAACAGAGCTTGAAGAGGATTTCTTAGACAAGTTCAAGCGCCTAGCTGACTTCACGCTTTCGGTTTACAAGCCGGACCCAGCAGTCATTGAAGGCCAGGACCATCTCTTGGCGGACATAGAAGCAGCAGATGAGCGGGCAGCTTTGACCCTGCTTTTGGCCTATGTGCAAGCTACGCAGTTCCAGATGGTGGACCACTGGCAGGAGGCTGAGCACTATGAGGTGGACCACTACCTGCATTTGGACCACTATGCCAAGCGTAACTTGGAACTGACGGAGTCGATTCGGACCCGTCAGCAGGCTAATAGTCTCTTGGCCTTCCTTAATCAGACCCGGACCGCTATGGGGAGCCGGCTCTTGCGTCAGTGGCTCGACCGTCCTTTGATTATCGCGGCTGATATTGAGCGCCGGCAGAATTGTGTGGCTGATCTCATGGACCAATATTTCGTTCGTTTAGAGATCCAGGAGCAATTGAAAGGGGTCTATGACTTGGAACGCCTGGTGGCTAAGATTTCCATGGGCAGTGTCAATGCCCGGGAACTTCTCCAGCTCAAGCAGTCTCTAGCCAAGGTGCCAGCTATTGTCCATAATCTTCAAATCCTATTAGGAGAGGATGAAAGTCGCCAGGCTCACTGGCAGCCAGTCTTAGAGACTTTGACGGCCCTACCGGAAGTGGTTGACCTGATTGACCGAGCCATTGATCCCAACGCCAATGTGCAGGTTACAGAAGGTGATATCATTCGTGATGGCTTCAATGACCAGCTCGACCACTACCGGGAGGCCATGCGCCACGGCAAGGCCTGGATTGCCCAGCTCCAGGCGGACGAGCGTGAGCGGACAGGGATCAAGTCGCTCAAGCTGGGTTATAATAAGGTTTTTGGCTACTATATTGAGGTTACTAAGGCCAACCTCCACCTTCTTGATGATTTGGAGGAGAATAACTATGAGCGTAAACAAACTCTAGCCAATGCTGAACGTTTTATTACTCCTGAACTTAAAGAAATGGAAAGAACCCTTTTAGAAGCGGAAGACAAGTCCATCGACTTGGAATATCAACTTTTTATCCAGGTCCGGGACCAGGTCAAGGCCTATAAGCAAGACTTGCAGGCCTTAGCCAAGTCAGTAGCTAGCCTAGACGTCTTGCAGAGCTTTGCCCAGATCAGTGAGGACCATCAATTTGTCCGTCCCGAAATTTCTCTAGACGACCGGAATTTAGAGATTATTGACAGCCGCCATCCGGTCGTGGAAGCGGTGATCGGCAAGGACCAATTCGTTCCCAATTCCATTGAAATGGACGACAAAACCAATGTCTTACTGATCACAGGCCCCAATATGTCCGGGAAGTCAACCTATATGCGCCAATTAGCCCTGATTGTGATTATGGCACAGATGGGCTGCTATGTTCCCGCCAAATCGGCCAAGATGCCGATTTTTGACCAAATCTTCACCCGGATTGGGGCAGCTGATGACCTGATTTCAGGCCAGTCGACCTTTATGGTGGAGATGTTGGAAGCCAACCAGGCCATCCAATATGCGACCGACCGCAGCCTCTTGCTCTTTGATGAGATCGGCCGGGGAACTTCGACTTATGATGGGATTGCCTTGGCCCAGGCCATCTTAGAATACCTCCATGACCACTTAGGGGCCAAGCTCCTATTCTCTACTCACTACCATGAACTGACCAGCTTAGAGGACTCTTTGCCCGGGCTCCGCAATATCCACGTGGGGGCTAGTGAGAAAGATGGGGAACTGGTCTTCCTCCACAAGATTTTCCCTGGTCCAGCTGATCGCAGCTACGGGATCCATGTGGCGAAGCTGGCGGGCATGCCAAAAAGTCTCCTAGCCAATGCCGACCGGATCTTGAAAGACCTCCAAGCGAGCCACGGGGAGGATCAAGGGGGACAGTTGAGTCTCTTTAGTGTGGCAGAAACCAGTCCCCAAGCTGAAGATCCGACAGCGACCTGGGTCATGGACCAATTGGACCAGTTGAATCTAAACGATACCACTCCTATGCAGGCCTTTGAGCTCTTACGCAAGCTAGTAGCTAAAGTGGAAGGAGGGGATTAAGCATGGCGATCCAACTCTTACCCAGCCAAGTGGCGGACCAGATTGCAGCGGGCGAGGTGGTGGAACGGCCCGCTTCCGTTGTGAAGGAACTGCTGGAAAATGCCATCGATGGCCAGGCCCAGGAGATTGAAATCCGAGTGGAAGAGGGAGGACTCCGCAGCATCCAGGTGATTGACGATGGTATCGGCATCGCTTCTGATGAGGTGGAGTTAGCTTTTAAGCGCCATGCCACCTCTAAGATCCACCAGAGTCAGGACTTGTTCCGGATTCATTCGCTCGGCTTTCGTGGGGAGGCCCTGCCGAGTATTGCATCAGTTTCTGAAATGACCTTGGAGACTTCAGATGGCCAGACGGGGACCTGGATCTACTTGCAGGCCGGTGAGCTGGTGGACCGGCGCGACAGCCATCTCCGCCAGGGGACCTCGGTTCTAGTGGAGAATCTGTTCTACAATACGCCAGCGCGCTTGAAGTATATCAAGAGCCTGCCAACCGAGCTCTCCCATATTTCCAATATTATTAACCGCCAGGCACTGGGCCATCCCCAGATTCGTTTTCGTTATTTTAATGAGGACAAGCTGGTCTTTGAGAGTAATGGCAAGGGCCGGCTCCAAGAAGTTTTGGCGGCTGTTTATGGCTTTAAGCAGGCCCGGGAGATGTACCCGATCGAAGCCGAGAGTTTGGACTTCAAGTTGACAGGCTATGTGTCCCCACCGACCTTGACGCGGGCCAGCAAGAACTATATCTCCCTCTACCTGAACGGCCGCTATATCCGCAATTATAAGTTAAGTCAAGCGGTCATCGATGGTTACCGGGAGAAGTTAATGATTGGCCGCTACCCAATCGCTGTCCTCCATATCGAGGCCGATCCCCAGCTCCTGGATGTCAATGTCCACCCCACTAAGATGGAGGTGCGGATCTCTAAGGAAGACGTCCTCTATGATCTGATCAAAGAGAGCCTGGACCATATCTTCCAACCCCTCCAGCGGATACCTGAGGCCAACCAACCCCTCCAGTATACCGAAGAAGCCAATCCAGAGCCCTTCCGCTTAGAAGAAAGCTATGAGCAGGGCCACTTGCCCTTGTCCAGCCCTCGCCCTCAATCGCCATCAAGGAGAGAAAGCCAGCTAAGCGAGCTGGTTTCCTCAACAAATGACCCTTGGGAAGAAGCGGGAAGGTCAAGTGGAAATGCTAGCCTTGATTCAGAAGCTAGCCCAAGTCAGGCTCAGCCGGTTTCTTCAGAGACGATCCAGCCTTCAATCGAGGAGCGCCAGCACAAGCACAGTGAAAAAGAAGTCTGGCGGGATGTGGACCGGATTACATCTATTGATGCCAAGCAGGTCGACCAGTCCCCGCGCTTTCCTGACCTGGACTATATCGGTCAATTGCACGGGACCTACCTCTTAGCTTCAGACGACACAGGCATGTACCTACTGGACCAGCATGCCATGCAGGAGCGGATTAAATATGAATACTACCGGGACCATATCGGAACTTACGGGACCGCTATGCAGGAATTGCTGATCCCCGAACTTTTTGAATTTACCCAGGATGAAATGCTTGAGATCCAGCCCCTCCTGCCCAAATTAAAGGAGATGCAGCTTGACTTTGAACTCTTTGGCAGCCAAACCCTGCAATTATCTGCCCATCCCACTTGGATTCGGTCTGACCAAGTCCATGAGACGGTAGAGGAATTGATCCAACTGGCCCTGAACGATAAGTCAGCCAGTGTGAGTAAGTTCCGCCAGGCGACAGCCATCATGATGAGTTGCAAGCTCTCGATTAAGGCCAACCACTACTTGTCTGATGACCAAGCTAAGCAACTGATTGCTGACCTGAGCCAGTGCCAGAATCCTTTTAACTGCGCTCATGGTCGGCCAGTCCTAATCCACTATTCGACTTATGAGATCGAGCGTTTGTTTAAACGGATCCAGGATAGCCATTAGTCCCGGGCACAAATGTTCGCATTCGGCAAGCTTTATGTTAGAATGAAAGTGACAAAACCTTAAAGGAGTGACTGAAATGGACCAAGCCAATAAAGAAGCACGTTTGAAAGAATTAGATGATATCCAATACCGGGTGACTCAAGAAAGTGGGACTGAAGCACCTTTTTCAGGGAAGTATGATGACCATTATGATAAGGGGATCTATGTGGATATTGTTGATGGGAGCCCGCTCTTTGCCTCAACGACTAAATTTAATGCGGGGTGTGGTTGGCCTTCCTTCTCTAAGCCGCTCTTTGACGACCAAATTAAGGAAAATACCGACACCAGCCACGGCATGGTGCGAACCGAAGTGCGGAGCCAAGCCGCAGATTCTCACCTCGGCCATGTCTTTAATGATGGGCCAAAAGACCAAGGCGGTTTGCGCTACTGCATCAATTCCGCAGCCTTAGACTTCATCCCTTATGAAGAGATGGACGAAAAAGATTACGGCGACTATAAGAAATTTGTAGAATAGGAGCATTCCGTCATGTATGCTTATTTTAAAGGAAAGATAACCAGCATCTTACCGAATGCGATTATCATTGAAGTGAATGGGATTGGTTACCAAGTGATTATGGCCAATCCCTATCGCTTTTCTAGCCAAGTGGGGCAGGAAGCAAGGATCTGGCTCTACCAATCAGTCAGTCAAGATAGTATCCGTCTCTATGGTTTTAGCGATGAAGCGGAGAAGGACTTATTCCTGCATCTGATTTCGGTCTCAGGGATTGGACCTAGGAGTGCCTTGTCTATCCTCAGCTTGGGCGACCACGAAGGCTTAATCCGGGCCATTGACCAGGCAGATAGTCAATTCTTGACCAAGTTTCCTGGTGTCGGCAAGAAGACGGCCCAGCAGATTATCCTCGACTTGCAGGGTAAACTAACGAGTGATGTTGAAGATAAAGCGGCATCCCAAGCCGCTTCGACGAGACCCTCCCATCCCATTGCCCAAGAACTGGAAGAGGCCCTGGACAGTTTGGGTTATTCCCAGCGCGATATCCGGCGTGTGGTCAAGCAGATGGACTTTGACCAAGTGGCGACTACTTCGGACGCTATCCGTCAAGCCCTGCGCTTGATGACTGCCCGCTAGTTGATTCAGGACAAGGAAATTTGAAAGGAGGCCTGCAGTGGCAGAGCGTATACTAGATGAGAATAACCAAGGCCTAGGGGAGGAGAAGTTTGAAGGCTCGCTCCGTCCCCAGTACTTAAGGGAGTATATTGGGCAGTCTGCTCTCAAAAAGGAGCTAGCTGTCTATATCCAAGCTTGCCAGGCCCGTGATGAATCCTTAGACCATGTCCTCCTATACGGCCCACCTGGCTTGGGGAAGACGACCCTGGCTTATGTCTTAGCCAATGAACTCGGGGTAGGGGTCCACACGACCAGCGGCCCAGCGATTGAGAAGACAGGGGACTTACTCGTCTTACTCAATGAGATGGCACCGGGGGATATTCTCTTTATTGATGAGATCCACCGCTTGCCCCGGGTGGTGGAAGAGATGCTCTATTCGGCGATGGAAGACTTCCGGGTGGATATTATTGTGGGTCAGGATACCGAAGCCCACGCTATCCAGTTCGACCTGCCCCCCTTCACCTTACTGGGGGCCACCACACGGGCAGGGGCCTTATCAGCGCCTCTGCGCGATCGTTTCGGTATTGTCAAACAGTTGCGCTACTACAGTCCTGACGAGCTCAATGCCATTGTTCAGCGGACCAGCCAGGTGCTCAATAGTCCCATCGATGACCAGGCCAGTTATGAAATTGCCTTGCGCTCGCGCGGGACGCCACGGATTGCCAACCGTTTGTTGAAGCGGGTCCGGGACTTTGCCCAGGTCTTCAATGAGGACCAACGCATTGACCTGGCTATTACCCAGAAGGCCTTGGATATTTTGGAAGTGGATGCCAAGGGACTGGACGCTGTTGACCGAAAGATCTTGGAAACCATGATTTTTTACTACCAAGGCGGCCCGGTCGGCTTGTCGACAATTGCTGCTAATATTGCCGAAGACCCCCTCACCATCGAAGATATGTATGAACCCTACCTGATCCAAAATGGCTTTCTCCAACGGACGCCTCGGGGACGGATCGTCACCTCCCTAGCCTATAGCCATTTAGGGATCAACCCAGAAGAAAGCAAGTGAAAAAAGGAAGCGAATGGAATGACATTAAAAACTTCAGACTATGACTATGACCTACCCGAAGAACTGATTGCCCAGACCCCAAGCAAGGACCGGTTAAACTGCCGGCTTTTGACCCTCGATGCCCAGACTGGCCACTATGCAGACCATATGTTTGCTGACTTGCTCGATATCTTGGAAGCTGGAGATGTGCTCGTCCTCAATGACACCCGGGTCCTCCCTGCCCGGCTCTTGGGCACCAAGGAAGAAACCGGCGGCCATGCCGAGCTCTTATTGCTAAATAACTTGGAGGGGGACCGCTGGGAAGTTCTCGCCAAACCAGCCCGCCGCCTGAAGACAGGGACCATTATCCAATTTGGAGACGGCCAGCTAAGGGCTAAGGTGGTGAAGGAATTAGACCACGGGGGACGAGAAATTGAATTTCTTTATGAGGGCATTTTTATGGAAATTCTGGAAGCCCTGGGAGAGATGCCCCTGCCTCCTTATATCAAGGAGCACTTGGATGACCCGGACCGCTATCAGACGGTCTACGCCAAGGAGAATGGGTCAGCAGCGGCGCCTACAGCCGGTCTGCATTTTACCGAAGACTTCCTAGACCAGGTCCAAGCTAAGGGCGTTGACCTGGCCTATCTGACCCTCCATGTGGGCCTAGGTACCTTCCGCCCTGTGAGTGCCGATGATTTAACTGACCATGAGATGCATTCGGAATTCTACCGTTTGGACGAAAATAATGCCCAGAAGATCAAGACTGCTAAAGCAGCGGGCAAGCGGGTCGTTGCGGTGGGCACCACCTGTATCCGTACTTTAGAGACCATTGCTCAAAAATTTGAAGGTCAGCTGCAAGCAGACTCAGGTTGGACCTCTATTTTTATTTACCCAGGTTTTGATTTCAAAGTGGTTGACGCTATTATTACCAACTTCCACCTGCCCAAGTCGACCTTAGTGATGTTAGTTAGTGCCTTTGCCGGCCGCCAGCATGTCCTGGCAGCCTATAAGCACGCAGTGGAAGCCTCTTACCGCTTCTTTAGCTTCGGGGACGCTATGTATATCCAAGGTCCCCAATACCGTGAAGACGATTAACTTGTGACCATACGGGGAAAGGAGAGAGCTTATGTTTGCCCCCTTGCATGTCAATAGCGCCTATACCTTACTCAAGAGCCCCATATCCCTAGCTGACTATGTGGCTTTTGGCAAAAAATTGGGCTACCAGGCACTAGGCTTGGCCGATGTCAATGTCCTGTACGGCGCCTGTGAATTCTACGACCTCTGCCAGGAAGCGGGGATTAAGGCCCTGATTGGTTTATCCCTCCAGCTCCCTTCTGAATTTATGGGCCAGGACTTTGAAGAATATGTGGTCTATGCGCGCAACCAGGCAGGCTACCAGGTCCTCATGAGCTTGTCTACCCTGGTTAAAACCGGGCGTTACGCAGAGACTCTAGACCTATTAAAAAAGGAGAATGATGACCTCCTGGTAGTCCTATCCGCCGTTTATGGCCCCCATATGGCAAGGATTAAAGAGAATCAAGACGCAGAAGCTCTGGCCTGGTGCCAGGGCTTTAAAGCGCATTTTAAGGCAGATAATCTTTATATTGGGCTGAGTGCCCAGGCCTTTGACCGCTACCACTTGGATAGCATTAAAGCGCTGAGCCAGAAGACTGGCTTAGACCTCCTTGCCTTGCCCTATGTTGCCTACTTAGAGACGGAGGACTCTTTCTACAAGCAAGTCCTAGCAGCTATCGATCAGAACCAGCCGCTAGACGATATTGAAGCTAGCCGGGAGGGACGGGGCCCTCACTTTCTAAGGTCGCCGGCAGATTGGCGGGCTGAATACGCTGAAATCGGATTAGCGGAGGCGGTGGACCGTCTGTCTGACTTAGTCGCTGATCTGAATGTAGAGATGGTCTACCACAAGGAACTCTTGCCGCGCTTTCCCCTGGATGAGGGGGAGGATGCCCAGACTTACTTAGCCCAACAGGCAGCCCAAGGTTTGGCCGAACGCGTGGGCGACCAGGCAAATTTTAAAGCTTACCAGGAGCGTTTGACCTATGAACTCCAAGTGATTCACCGGATGGGTTTTGATGATTATTTCTTGATCGTTTGGGATATTATGCGCTATGCCCGGGCCTCTAAGATTACTGTAGGGCCAGGCCGGGGGTCAGCAGCAGGCTCCTTGGTCGCCTATGCCCTCTTCATTACCCATGTCGATCCGATTGAAAACGACCTACTCTTTGAGCGCTTTCTCAATCCGGAGCGCCACAGCATGCCCGATATCGACTTGGATTTTCCCGACAACCGCCGCCAGGATATCCTCCACTATGTCTTTGAAAAATATGGGGCCGACCATGTGGCCCAGATTGCTACCTTCGGAACTTTTGCTGCCCGCAAGGCCTTGCGCGATGTGGGCTCAGCCCTAGGTAAGAGCCAAACCGAAATCAGCACTTGGGCCAATCAAATTGAGGGGCAAATCAGCTTGCGTGAGGCTTATCAAGGATCCAAAGACTTCCAGCGTTTGCTAGAGGAAACGGAAGATGGCAAGCTCTGGCTCCAGGCGGCACTCAAACTGGAAGGCTTGCCCCGCCATGTCTCAACCCATGCGGCAGGGGTCCTGATTAGCGACCGGCCCCTGGTGGCAGATATTCCCCTCCAGCAGAACGCCAACAATGAAATCTTACTCTCTCAATTCACCATGGGCGAAGTCGAGCGGATTGGCCTCTTGAAGATTGACTTCTTAGGTCTTATCAACTTGAGCATCCTCCACGATGTCAAGGAAGCCGCTGAGAAATTAGGCTATAAGGACTTAGACCAAAAATTGGCTCAAAAGGATGATCCGGAGGTCTACCAGCTCTTCCAGCGGGCTGAGACCCTGGGCGTCTTCCAGTTTGAATCGGATGGTATTCGCAATGTCCTGCGCCAAGTGAGTCCCGAATCCATGGAAGACCTGGCAGCCGTCAATGCCCTCTTCCGGCCGGGACCAATGAAGCAGATCAACCACTTTGCCCGACGCAAGCACGGTCAGGAAGCCATCAGTTATCCCCATGAGGACCTTGCCCCGATCTTGGAAGCGACATACGGGGTCATGGTCTACCAAGAACAAGTCATGCAGGTGGCCCAAAAGATTGCTGGCTTTAGCCTCGGTCAGGCTGATATTCTGCGCCGGGCCATGGGCAAGAAGCAGCAGGAAGTTTTAGATGGCCTCCATGATCAATTCATCACGGGAGCTATCGACCAGGGCTATGAGGCAGGCTTGGCCGAAGAGGTCTACCACTATATCGATGCCTTCGCCAATTATGGCTTCAACCGGTCCCATGCCTTTGCCTATTCTTACTTGGCCTATGACTTGGCCTGGTTCAAGGTCCATTGCCCGGCTGCCTTTTACTACGGCAATCTTCGCCACACCAGCATCCATGACGTCAAGGGTAAGCAGCTCTTAACGGAGGCCCGATCAGCTGGCATTCAAATTGACCTGCCCAGTGTCAATCAGTCCTTCATGCCCTTGGACCTGGTCGACCAGTCGACCCTCCGCCTGGGTCTATCCAATATCAAGACCCTGAGCCGGCCGGTGAGTCGGAGCATTATTTCAGAGCGCCAGTACGGAGGTGCCTATAAGGATCTTATGGATTTTGTCAGCCGCTTGGACCAAGCAGCCGCCCGGGAAAAGGTGCTGACCGCTCTGGCCTTATCCGGCGCCCTGGATGACTTTAACTATAACCGCCGGACTCTAGTTGAAGATGCCCTGCCTAAGTTGCTGGACCACCGCAAACTTTTTGGTCAGCAGAGCCAACAGAGCCAGCTAGACCTGGGCATGGCCAATGACTACCAGTCCCTCTTCGCTCCGGTCATTGAAGAATACGAAGAGTACAAGGATTCCGAACTGATCCAACAAGAAATTGACTACCTAGGCCTCTGTCTGAGTGTCGATCCCTATGCAGCCTGGAAGGACTTCTACCAAACAGGCCAGCTCCAGGCCATTAGCGATCTCAAACCAGGCCAGGGAGTTCAGGTTATCGGTGAAGTCGTCCATGTCAAACGGATCCAAACGAAGAAGGGACAACCCATGGCCTTCCTGGAAGTCCAAGATGCCACGGGGACGGTTAACTTAACCGCCTTTCCCCAGACCTATATCCGCTATGCCGCCTTCTTGCGGGATAAGCAGAAACTGGCCGTGCGCGGGAAGACTGAAGAGCGGCGCGACCAACTCCAAATCCTAGTCGACCAAGTTTATCCCCTGGACCAAGCCCACTACCAGCAGCTCAAAGACCAAGCCATTAAGCAGGGCAGGGCGGGGGCCTTCCACATCGAAGTTGCCAACCAAGCAGCAGCTTCCCAGAAGAAAGCAGACTTGCTGGCCCTTGTCCAAGACCAACCTGGCATCACGCCCCTCCACTTTATCTTCAAAGAAGAGGGCAGCCAGTACTGGTTGGCTTCTCAATTTGCGCTCGCTCATACGCCCCAGGTCCTCCAAGCCCTAAAGGATATTTATGGGGAAAAACATGTCATTCTCAGCTAACAAGTTCGTGAAAAAATTACAAATGGGGCGACATTCTTTGAAAAAAATGTTAAGATAAAATTGTATGAATTAATTTTTTGAAACGAGGTGTCCAAGTGGTTAAACGTATTGGCGTTTTAACAAGTGGTGGTGACGCACCAGGGATGAATGCCGCCATTCGTGCTGTCGTTAGAAAAGCAATCTACGACGGCAACGAGGTTTATGGTATCCGCTATGGCTTTCGTGGACTAGCAGAAGGCGATATCTATCAAATGGGTATTGATGATGTCGGCAACTTGCTGTCGCGCGGGGGGACCATGCTGTACACGGCGCGCTATCCTGAATTTGCTGAGAAAGAAGGACAGGAGAAGGCCATTGCGCAATTAAAGAAATTTAAGATTGATTCTTTAATTGTAATCGGTGGGGACGGTTCCTTCATGGGAGCCAAAGCCCTTAGTGAGCACGGTTTTCCAACGGTTGGTATTCCTGGGACGATTGATAATGATATTGCAGGGACTGATTTTACCATTGGTTTCGATACAGCCTGCAATACCGTCATCGAGGCAGTCGATAAGATTCGGGATACAGCTACCAGTCATGAGCGGACCTTCATTATTGAAGTGATGGGACGTAACGCTGGAGATATTGCCCTCTGGACCGGTATTTCTTCCGGGGCTGAGAAGGTAATTATTCCTGAAATTGGCTTTGATATGGACCAAATTGTGGAAGATATCAAGGCAGGCCGTGAGCGGGGTAAGAAGCATATCATTATTATTCTCGCTGAAGGCGTGATGTCTGCTAATAAATTCATGGATGAGCTCTCGACTTACGGGAACTTCCACAGCCGGGCAACGGTGCTCGGTCACATGCAGAGAGGGGGCGCCCCTTCCGCACGCGACCGTGTCCTTGCAACCATGTTTGGCTTTAGGGCTGTAGAGCTCTTGAACCAAGGTCACTCAGGTATCTGCTTGGGCATCCGTGGCAATGATATTGTCTATGGCGATATTTCGGAAGTCTTGAACCGAGAAACCCACACCCCATTGATGGAATTGTATGAAATTAATGGTGACATTTCCTATTAAGTCGCTTATAATGTCTATTCGTTCAAAGGATTAAAGCAAAAAAGGAGAACAAAAATGCAAAAGAACACTAAAATTGTTTGTACTATTGGCCCAGCTTCTGAGTCAGTTGAAACCTTAGTTCAATTAATGGAAGCGGGCATGAACGTTGCTCGTTTGAACTTCTCACACGGTTCGCATGAAGAACATGAAGCCCGGATTAAGAACATCCGTGAAGCTGCCAAACAAAGCGGCAAGCGGGTTGCCCTCTTATTGGACACAAAGGGGCCTGAAATCCGTACCCACAATATGGTTAACCATGAACCTGTTTTACTCGAAAAAGGTACTACCGTTTCCATCTTTTCAAGTGAAGTGGAAGGGGACGCAAGCAAGTTCTCAATTACTTACCCAGAATTGATTGATGATGTTCACGTTGGTTCACATATCTTAGTCGACGATGGTCTGGTTGACTTACTGGTTACTGACATTAACAAAGCCGATGGTGAAATTGTAACTGTTGTAGAAAACAGCGGGATCATCAAGGACAAGAAGGGCGTCAATGTACCAGGCGTTTCAATCAATTTACCTGGGATTACGGATAAAGACGAAGCAGATATTCGCTTCGGTTTGGAACAAGGCATTGATTTTATTGCGGCTTCCTTTGTTCGTAAACCAGAAGACATCCTAGAAATTCGCGAAATCTTAGAAGAAACAGGCAATGAAGATGTTCAAATCCTGCCTAAGATCGAAAACCAAGAAGGCGTGGACAATATTAAAGAAATCATGAACGTTTCCGATGGTTTAATGATTGCCCGCGGGGACTTAGGGGTTGAAATTCCTGTAGAAACTGTTCCAATCGCTCAAAAAGATATGATTGAACTCTGCAATAGCTTGGGTAAACCAGTCATTACAGCTACCCAAATGTTAGATTCCATGCAACGGAACCCACGTCCAACGCGTGCTGAAGCGTCAGACGTTGCCAATGCTATCTACGACGGTACCGATGCGATTATGTTATCTGGTGAAACAGCTGCAGGGGACTATCCTGTTGAAGCCGTTCAAACCATGAATCGGATTGCTTTAGCAACTGAAGCTCAAATCGCTGTACACTCAGAAGGTGTTTTACCTAACCATGTGGAACGTGGTGACCATGCCCAATTAGACGTGGCCGAAGCTATCAGCCAATCCGTTGCTTATACAGCAAGCAACTTGGGCATCCGTACCATTGTTGCTGCCACAGATTCTGGGTTTACTGCTAAAATGATTTCTAAATACCGTCCAAATGCGACAATCTTGGCTTTAACCTTCTCTGAAAGCCGCGCCAATAAGCTCATGCTTTCGAGTGGGGTAGAACCAATTGTAGCTGAACGTCCAGCAACAACTGATGACATGATGATCTTAGCTGCTAACTTAGCCAAGGAAAATGGCTATGCCCAAGACGGCGACAAGATCTTAGTAACTGCTGGTGTTCCTGTCGGTGAACGTGGCACAACTAACTTAATGAAGATCCAAATCGTTGGCCGTCAAATCGTTCGCGGCCAAGGTATCGGGGAAAATTCTGCTGTCGGTCACGTTGTCTTAGCTAAGGACGCGAAAGAAGCTAACGAAAAAGTAACGGCTAATTCTGTCCTTGTTGTGAAGACAACAGATGAATCATACAACGATGCCATTAGCAAAGCGAAGGCAGTTATCGTTGAAGAAGGCGGCGTAACGAGTCATGCTGCAGTACTTGGCATTAACACCAATACCCCAGTCATCGTAGGGGCTGAAGGTGCAGTTGCAGAAGTGACTGAAGGTCAATTAGTCACCGTCGATGCCCGTCGTGGTGTCGTTTATGAAGGTGGCGACGCTTAATTAAGCTGAAACTAGATTGAGAATTTTGCTTGTTGGATTAACCAATGAGCAAAATTCTTTTTTTATAAGATCAGGTCGAGCGCTCAGAGCTTAAAGTATGCTAGAATAGAAAGCGTATGAAATTGGATACGATTCGACCAATGAAAGAGGTAGACCATGAATAAATATTTAGGAAGCCTGGTGACAGGCATTGTTACCGATGAGAACGACAAACACTTTTTTGTGCAAAAAGATGGCTTGTCCTACCGCTTAGACAGAGACCAAGCTGGATCGCTCAAAATGGGTGACAGCATTCGCGGCTTCGTTTATGAGAACAGCCACAAGCAATTGTGCATGACCCTGGACCTGCCTGATGTCCGCCAAGACCGCTACGGTTGGGGAGAAGTCACTTCTGTTAAACCAGATTTAGGGGTCTTTTTGGCTATTGGCTTGCCGGATAAGGACATGGTTTTATCCCTGGATGACCTCCCACAAGAGAAGCATCTGTGGCCTAAAAAAGGCAGTAAGCTCTTTGTGCGCTTGGAAGTGGACAAGAAGGACAGGGTCTGGGCTAAACTTGCGGACGACCAGGTCTTCCAACAAATCTCCAAGCGTTTGTCCCCCCATACTTCAACTTGGAATAATAAAACGGTGAAAGCTCGGGTCTACCGCTGTAAGTTTGTGGGGACCTATCTTTTGACAGAAGACTACTACCAGGCCTTTATCCATGAGAGTGAACGCTATGAAGAGCCTGCTCTGGGTGAGGAAGTGACAGCCCGGGTGATCGGTGTGGGCCAGCACGGCAACTTAAACCTGTCCCTTAAACCGCAAGCCTACCAGGTCATCAATGAAGATGCTCAAATGATTCAGGCTATCCTGGAAAGGCAACCAGACCACTTCCTACCTTACAATGATAAGAGCCGGCCGGAAGATATTCGTAAGTTCTTCAACCTTTCCAAGGCCCAGTTTAAACGTGCCCTCGGCCATCTGATGAAAGAGGGGATCCTGCGCCAGGACCAGGCAGGAATTTATTTAGTAAACAAAGGGGATGAGGACTAGTGGGGACAGACCAATTTCAAGAGCTGAAGGCTTCGGTTCAAGCTTCTGGATTTAAGCTGACGCCCCAACGTCAGAGTACCCTACAGGTATTGATTGAGCAAAGCGACCAGTTGCTGAGTGCCGAACAAATCTATATGTACACCCGGGAAAAGAATGAATCGATCGGTCTGGCCACTGTCTACCGGACCTTGGAGATCTTAACATCCATCCAGGTGGTCAGCAAGGTCATCGGCAGCGAAGGTTTGGCCTACTACAGCCTCATCAACCGGCAATCCCAGCATGCCCCCCACCACCTGGTCTGCATCCATTGTGGTCGAATAATTGAAATCAACGAGGACCTCCTGGACGCTGTAGAAAAAGAAGTCGAAAAAAACTTCCACTTCAAGGTGACTAACCACCATTTGGTCATCCACGGTCTCTGTCAAGACTGCCAAGAAGGAGACTTGCACTATGACGAATAAGGAACTTTTGGAAGACTTTCTGATGACACTCAAGGTAGAAGCAGGTTTATCGAATAACACTATCAAGAGCTATGCCAATGATATCCGGGGCTTGGATACTTGGATGGATGACCAAGGCTTTAGCCATTACAAGGACCTAGATCGCACAGATATCCGAGCCTTTCTCAAGTTCAAGAGCGACCAAGGACAGAAGACGACTACCCTCAGCCACTTACTGTCATGCTTGCGGCGTTTCTTTTCCCACTTATTGTTGAACGGACAGATTGACCAGAATCCCGTCGATCAGATTGCCATGCCCAAGAAACGGCAGACCCTGCCCACTGTCTTAAGCATGGATGAAGTGGACCGCTTGCTCCAGGCCCCAGATATCGGGACACCCCTAGGACTTAGAGACCGGGCCATGCTGGAGCTCCTCTATGCTTCGGGCCTTCGTGTGAGTGAGCTCGTCCATCTCAAAGTGACGGATATCCATCCAGAATTAGGCTTCCTCCAGAGTTTGGGCAAGGGGGACAAGGAGCGGATTGTGCCCCTGGGGGAAGTGGCTGCTGATTGGATTGGCCGCTACCAGGACTATGCCCGCGACCAACTGCTCAAGGATAAGGATTCGGAGATCTTATTCCTAAACCACCACGGAAAGGGGATCAGCCGTCAAGGGGTGTGGAAGCGCATCAAGGCCTATGTCCAAGAAGTCGGTATCCAAAAAAATGTGAGCCCCCACACCCTCCGTCACTCCTTTGCGACCCATATTCTTGAGAATGGGGCGGATTTGCGGGTCGTCCAAGAATTGCTTGGCCATAGTGATATTTCCACGACTCAAATTTATACCCATATCCATGCTCCCCATCTCAAAGAAATTTATGCTAAGTCCTTCCCACGGTCTTAAATGCACTAAAAAAAGCCTTAAAGTAAACAGCTTGCCTGTTTCACTTTAAGGCTTCTTTATTTGCCCTAGGGCTTATTAATTTCCAGATTATCTAAGTTAAGGTCTGGAGCAACACTGGCAAAGTCTTTGTCAGTGGAATATTTCAGTTCTTTCGTTTCGCCATTCTTCAGGACGTCAATTTTTTCGCTTTGCTTGTCCACTTCATTGCCATCCTTATCGAGGAACTTGATGGTGATGGTGAAGTTGGCTAAGTCCGCCCCTGTAGTATTGGATAATTGACCGCTGATATTGGTTTGGCCATTTGCATCCTTGCTCCCTTGGAAGCTCAGTTTATTGAGGTCTTCTTGGAATTTCTTCAGGATATCGGTTCGCTCCTCAGCCTTGGCCTTGTCTTTCTTAATCTGTTCACGGTCTAAGGCTAGGTCATCTTCCGAGCCCTCAGGTAGGACATAACGCTTGTCTTTGGAGAGCTCCTTGAGATAGCCTACCCGCTTGTCATAGTGGTTAAGATAGTTTTCAAGGTCGTCATAGCCCAATTGGTCCGTGTCTAGGGCTTCAAGACAGGCTCTAACTTCTTTGAGATAATTTTGAACCGTTTGACCGAGTTCAGGATCTTCGAAATCAGCATTTTCATACTTTTCTAGGCCCTTTAATTCCGTTTCAAAGATTGCCTTGAAGGACTTGGTGATATCATTTTCCTTTTCCACTTTCTTCATAGTTTCCGTCCGATCCTGCCAGGTTGAGGCCAGGTCGGCGAAGAAGGCGTCGTCCGTCTTTTGGACTTGGGAACAGCCGCCTAAGAAAATAAACAAGGCTAAGCCGATGATGGATAAGAATTTACGCATTAGGAATAACCTCCACTTCTTTATGTATTATATTAACAGAAAATGCAATAAAGGGTTAATATTTTCCTTTAAATTTCTGCTTTTTCCTAAGCTCTGTTAAAATAGAAGCAGAGCTTGAATCGATGAACTGAGAAAGGGTGGTATCATGGAAAAAATAGAACAATTGCAAGCATTAATTGATAAGAGTCAACATTTGGTCTTTTTCGGTGGGGCAGGGGTGTCAACTGAGAGTGGTATCCCCGATTTTCGCTCCTCTGAGGGGCTCTATAGCAGGGACCAAGGGGCACAGATTCCGGCCGAAGAGGTGATTTCCCACCATTACTTTATGGCCCATCCAGAAGAATTCTTTGCTTTTTATTTCGAACATCTGGTCTTCCCTGAGGCGAAGCCCAATCCTGCCCATCGCTACCTGGCGGACTTGGAGGATAGAGGAAAGGATGTAACGGTCATTACTCAAAACATTGATGGCCTCCACCAGAAGGCTGGTAGCCAGCGGGTGTTTGAATTACATGGGTCCGTTTGGCGCAATTACTGTATGGACTGTGGCCAGTCTTATGCCTATGAAGACTTGCATAAGGACCGAGACGGGATTCCTCGCTGCGAAAAAGATCAGGGCATCGTGCGGCCAGATATCGTGCTCTATGAAGAGGGTTTAGATGACTCTGTCCTCCAAGCTGCTGTCCAGGCCTTGCAAGAGGCGGATTTGCTGATTATTGCTGGGACCTCCTTAGTCGTTTATCCGGCAGCGGGCTTGATTAATTATTACGGCGGCAAAGACCTGGTCTTAATTAATAAAAGCCCCCTCCAAGTGGCTCAGAAGCAATCACTCACTGTCTTCCAAGACCGGGTAGGCCGGGTCTTTAGCGCTCTGGGTTAGCTTGGTCGTTGGCTAGAACTTCTTGCTGGCGTTCGCGGGATAGGCGCATGATTTCCTGGTAGAGCTTTTGGACACTGTCAGCATTGGCTGGATTCTTTAAGCCTTTTTGAACATTGTCGATCACGGCCTGTTCCCGGTCAGCTACGAAGATATCCGCCCCCTGAGCGGCTTTGAGTCGGGCAATTTCTTCACTGACTTTGAGCCGGTCTTCATAGAGGGCAACAATTTGCTGGTCAATCTGGTTAATTTTCTTTCTTTCTTGGTCTAGGGACATGCTTTCACTCCTTATGATTTACTGCATTTTACTTAATTATAGATAAAATTTTGAGTTCTGACAATTAGCAGAACTAGAAAGGTAATGATGAATTTATTATTTGCTATTGACCATCACTTTGTCGATCAAATGTTGACGACCCTTACTTCGGTGATAGAGAACAGCAAGGAAGCGGTTGAGGCCGTCTATATTTTGACCAAGGGAGACTTAGCGGGGAAAGAAGCGATCCAAAGTCTGACGGCTAAGTTTGCCATCGACCTCCACTTGATCAATATGGAGGAGGCCGACTTTAGCCAGGCCCCTGTTTCTAAACGCTATCCGGAAACCATTTACTACCGGCTTTTGGCCCAAGACTTCTTACCGGACCATTTAGATCGGATTCTCTACCTGGATGCAGATATCCTCTGCATCAATGACTTGTCAGAGCTCTACCACTTAGACCTGGCTGACCACCTATATGCGGCGGCTAGCCATTCCCGTCTCACCAGGCTTTCGGATGACTTTAACCGGCTTCGTTTACAGCGAGAGGATGGGGGCTCCTACTATAATTCAGGAGTGCTCTTGATGAATCTGCCGGTCCTTCGAGCCCAGGTGCGTGCGGATGACATTTACCGCTACATTACTTCCCATTACTTCCAGCTCTTCTTACCGGACCAGGATGTTCTCAATGCCCTCTATGGCCACCAGGTCTATGCCTTGCCCGACCAAATTTATAATTACGACATGCGTTACCAGAAGACCTATGAACTGATTTCAGCGGGGGCATGGGATGACCAGTGGGTGATTGCCCATACGGCTCTCTTGCATTTCTGTGGCAAGCGCAAGCCCTGGGAGGCCCATGCAAGCGATAAATTTGCTCTTCTCTACCAGCACTATTGGCAGCGGATGCACCGCCACTTAAGCCAAGAAAGCTTGTAAGAATTGCAAGATCTGTGATAATATGTTAGAGTTTCGTTAATTAAATTTTGACTTTTAGATTGGGAGATAACATATGCTAACACCATATATTCCAAAGTATAAAAAAGTAGCAATGGGTTTACTCTCTTATATTCCGCGTTTTAAGGACTATGAGGAGATGAGTAATGAAATTGCCAAAATTGAATCCGGCTACCGGTCCTTATACCTCTACAGGGACCAGGCATCCGATAATTACCATGCCTTGATTGCTTTTGATGAAGACTTGGATAGCCAAAGTATTATTTTGCGCTATGTGGCGGTGACGCCTTCTTTTAGGGGCGAGGGCTTGGTTTCGCAGATGATAACGGAACTCAGTGAGCTTTTTCCCCAGCGTAATTTCTCAGCTTCAATTGAGATGTCGGATTTTTTCAAGAAATGGAATCTTGAGATGCGCCAGGCTAAAGGCAAGCATTCAGCAGAGGGAGTGTCAGACCTTTAATGGAAGAAAATAAGCAGCTTGAAGACTATCCAGCCTCTGCTTTGAGGCTGGATTTAGCTAGTTTTGAAGGGCCCTTGGACCTGCTTTTGCACTTGATTAAGACCCTTGAAGTGGATATCTTTGATATTCCCATTGTCTTGGTTACGGAGCAGTATTTGGCCTACTTGGAGGCAATGAAGGAATTGGAACTGGACCTGGCCAGTGAGTACTTGGTTATGGCGGCGAGCCTGATTGAAATTAAGTCGAAGATGATGCTGCCAAAGCCCAAGAAAGAAGCGACAGAAGAGGAAGAAGATCCCCGCGAAGACCTAGTCCAGCAATTATTGACCTACCAGCAATACCAGAATGTGAGCAAGCTCTTGGAAGAGAAGCAGGAGGCCCGGCAACTGGAGTATCCCAAGGCAGCTAGCGACCTATCTGCCTATCAGACCAAGGTCCCCTTAGCAAAAGGGGCTTTCGACCAAGATGACTTACTGGCGGCCTTACGTAAAATGATGCGCCGCTTGAAGAGCCAGGCCCCTTTGGAACGCCAAGTGCAAGCAGAGACTTACTCTGTCCAGGAAGCCATGGATGACCTGCTCCAAGCTTGTCCTCATGGTCGGGTAATTTCTTTTTATGACTTGATCGTGGATGGCCCGTTGACCCGCGAACGGATCGTGACACTCTTCTTGGCCCTCTTACAACTGGTCAAAGCTGCGAACTTGTCCTTTGCCCAGACTGTGGGCCAGACCGATATTGAGATCAAACGAAATGAGGTGGGGGAATGAGAGCCATGCAGGCCATTGAAAGTTTATTGTTTGTTGCCGGCGACCAAGGCTTGGACCTAGAAGAATTGGCTCAATTGCTCGACTTGTCCATCGACCAGACCCGCTATGCCCTTTTGAAATTGGCTGAGAAATACCAGGCGGACCAGCAGTCTGCTTTGAAGCTATCTTGGGTCAACCAGTGCATCCAGCTCGTTACTAAATCAGAGCTAGCGGATGTGGTCAAGTCTTATGCTCTGTCGCCTTTCTCGGTTAAGCTATCGCAAGCAGCCCTGGAAACTTTGGCCATCATTGCCTACCAGGCCCCTATCACGCGGATGGAGATCGATGATATCCGGGGAGTCCAGTCCTCAGCCATGATTCAGAAACTCCTCCAGCATGACCTGATTGAAGAACAAGGCCGTAAAGAAGGGCCTGGCCGGCCCATCATCTATGGGGTGAGCGATTACTTCTACCAATATTTTGGCCTGTCTTCCTTAGATGAACTACCGGACCTCACTAGGCTCAAGACGGAGGAAACAGAGGAGGCTGAACAGACGGCTTTATTTGATGCAGGAGAGCTCGCTGACGACAGTGTGGAGATATAATTTGCTTAAAGGAGATTGAGCTATGGAAAGATTACAGAAAGTCATTGCACATGCAGGCGTGGCTTCACGCCGACAAGCGGAAAAGTTAATTACAGCTGGCCGGGTGAAGGTCAATGGCGAGACGGTGGTGGAATTGGGGACCAAGGTGAGTCGCCACGACCGGGTGGAAGTGGATGAAGTTCCAATCTACAAGGAAGAACCCAAGTACTTTGTCCTCAACAAGCCGACGGGCGTCATTTCAGCAGTGGAAGATGACCGTGGGCGCCCTTGTGTGACCGACTATTTCCCAGATGTGGAAGAGCGGATTTATCCGATTGGCCGCTTGGACTATAACACGAGTGGCCTCTTGCTCTTAACCAATGATGGGGAATTTGCTAACCTCCTCATGCACCCCAGTCACGAGGTGGCTAAGGGTTATATCGCCAAGGTCAACGGCATTCCAACCCGCGACGACCTCCGCCGCTTGGAGAAGGGGGTCATTATTGACCGCAAGAAGACGGCCCCAGCCAAGGCACGGATGATTAAGACGGAAGAAGCCAAGGACTATGCTGTGGTTGAATTAGTCATCCACGAAGGCCGCAACCGCCAAGTCCGTAAAATGTTCGACGCCATCGGTCATTCCGTACAAAAATTGCGCCGTGAATTCTATGGGAATATCTACCTGGATGATCTGCGGCCCGGTCAATCCCGTGTCCTCCTGCCCTTTGAGGTCCAACAGCTCAAAGACTTGGCAGAAGATGGAAAGGAGAAGTAGTTGTGAAGGCTAAAAGATTAATGTTTATAGCGATTATGGGAGCACTGGCTTATCTCTTAATGTTCTTTGCCTTTCCCATTCTTTTCGCCTTACCGTTCTTAAAGATTGACTTCTCAGATATCCCGCTCTTATTAACGACCTTCCTCTATGGTCCCCTGTCCGGTGCTCTAGCAGCCTTGATCCGGACCCTGCTCCACTATATCCAAACTGGTGGGGATGCGGGTTACCCAATTGGCGACTTGGCCAGCTTCTTAGCTAGTCTGGCCTATATCTTACCGATTTACTATTTCCTACGGGGTCACTTAGGAACCATCAAGGCTAAGGATCGCCAACTAGCTTGGTCGAGACTCCTCTTAACTTATGGCTCGGCGACCCTATCGTTGACCCTAGTGATGGTCGCCTTGAACTATTTTGTGCTAGCGCCTTTCTATTCGGCAGTGATGAATTTTCCAATTAATGATATGGTCCAATACCTACTCATGGGCATTGTGCCCTTTAACCTCGTCAAGGGGATCTTGGTATCTATCGTCGCTCACTTCTTCCTCAGACGCCTCCTACCGATCTTGGATCGTTGGTTGTAGATCTTGTAGAGGAAGAGGGCAGACAAAGAAAAAGCTTTCCGTTATAATGGGACTGAAAGGTCCCATAACGGAAAGCTTTTTTAATTTTTGACCCGCTGGATAGCGCCTGTCGGACAATGGGTGAGGGCCTGGCGGAAGGCCTCGACTTGATCGTCTGGAATCTGGGCTCGGTAAGCCTGGTCTGCGTTTTTGAAGTAAGCGATGCCTTCATCGTCATAGTCGAAGATTTGCTCGGCTTTGAGCTGGCAAATCCCGCAGGCAATGCAGGCTTCGGGAATAATTTGTCCTTGCATCATCAATCACCTTTCTGGAGGGAGTCGCGTGAACGAAATTCTTGTCAAAGTTATCACTAGCTGTCAGGGCCTGGCGCCGAATTCGACCTACCAAGTGTTGGTTGGCAAGCGGACGCCATCGACCCTCTACTTTGCGAAAAAGCATCAATTGGAGGCTTATTTTGGTCTTTTCCCCCAGCTCAAGAAGTCTGACTGGGGCCAGGTTTTAGCCCAGCAAGCGAGTCGTCAGAATTATTCTAACACAAAGCCTTCTTTCTTGGCAGACCTGCTTGATTACCGCCAGGGCATGATCTTCCCCCAAAACCGGCAGAAACGCTATGAGGCCTACTTGCTTCTCGTCCAAGCTGCCTCCCAGCTGGCTTATGGCCAGAAGCGCTATGTGACGGTGACCCAAGACTGGGAAGTCCAGCAATTTGTGAAAGCCTATTTTAGCCAGCTAAGGATTCAGGGACGGGAGGCCTTTACAGCCTCATTTTACCAGGAATGGGCACGGCTTTTAGAAGACTGGCCTCAGGACAAGGCTGATTTCTTGCTCAGTCAATTTTCAGGACACGACCTCCCCGCTTTGGCGGCTGAGGATTGGTTAGATGTATTGCAGGGCCAGAAATTTACCTTGGCCCGACATTTTGTTTTAGGGCGCTTGGACCAGGCCCTTGGATCAGCAGAGGCTTGTCCTTATCTTATTTATTTCAAAAAAGGACTCAACCGGCGCTTCCCTGCCTGGAAGCCTTCTGCTGATCTGACCTTGAAAGGCTTGGACCAGGGAGCTAGCCTAGCGGAAGTCCAGGCCAGGAGGGGACTCAAAGCCTCGACACTGGCCGATCATTTGATTGAAGTGGCTATCTTTGACTGTGACCGTTTCTTGCCCGGCCTGAGCCGAGCTCTGGGGAAAGCCCCTGAAAGCTTCTATGAGGAAAAAGCTCCAGAAGACTTTGCCTCTTTCCAGGATCAATATGGGGACCAGGCATTTTGGCTCTACCGGGTCTGGCAGATTGCTAATCTTGAAGCAGAAGGGGGGGACTTCGCTCGTGCGTGATTTTAAGCAGGAATTACAGACTTATTTTGGCTTGGACACCTTTAGACCCGGTCAACTAGAAGCCTTGGAGGCCTTGGAAGCCGGCAAGCAGGTCATGGCCTTGATGCCAACTGGGGGCGGAAAATCCTTGATCTACCAACTCTTTGCCCAGGGCAAGTCTGGACTAACGGTCATTGTATCTCCTTTGATTGCCTTGATGCAAGACCAATTGGCCCAGCTCCAGCTCGGCGGTTTTAAAGGAGCCATGGCCTTAAATAGTGCGCTTAGTCCCCAAGCCTTCAACCAGGCCTTGACCCAGCTAGGGGACTATCGTTTTCTTTTCTTATCGCCAGAGATGATCCAACAAGGACGGGTCAAAGACCGGCTCCGGCAACTAGCGATTGACCTCTTTGTGGTGGATGAGGCCCATTGTATCCTCCAATGGGGGGTAGACTTTCGGCCCGAATATTCCCAGCTCAAAGCCCTCCGCCAAGACTTGGGCCGTCCCCTAACCCTAGCTCTGACCGCAACGGCGAGCCCGGCTGAACTTGGGACCATTCAGTCCTACCTCTTTGACCCTGAAGAGAAAGTCAAGACGGTGAAACTCCCTCTGGACCGCCCCAATATCTTCTACGATTGTGAGCTCTTGGATGCGGCGGACAAGTTTGAATTTCTCGGTCAAAAATTGAGCCACTTACCTAAACCAGGTATCATCTACGTCCACCAAAAAGCCGAACTCGAAGCACTGAGTCAGACTTTTCGGTCCCAGGGTCTGAATGTGGCAGCCTACCATGCTGACCTTCCGGATAGCCAACGTTTTGCTATCCAGGAACAATTTCTGAACCATAGCTTGGATGTGATTTTTGCCACGTCAACCTTCGGAATGGGAATTAATCAAGCAGACTTGCGCTTTGTTATCCACTACCACCTGCCTTTTTCTTTGAATGAATTGAGTCAGGAGAGCGGCCGCGCCGGTCGCGACCGCAAGCAGGCCTACCACTTGATCTTAGTGGACCAGGAAGAGAAGCGGCGCATGCTTTACTTTAGGCAACATCCAGAAGAAGAGGCAGACAACTTCTTAGCTTTGTTAGCTCATAGCTTTAAGATGACTGACCGCCAACTTTCCCAACTTTCCCACGGGCTTGACCAGGGCGTCAGCGCCCGGCTTGACTTCTATCGTTTTCATTTTAATGATTTTGACCAAGCTAAGGCTCACTATCAGGCTTATATCAAGAAGAACCAGCTAGCCCTAGACCATCTACTGGCTCTAGTTGAAGGGGAGACCTGTTTGAGACAAGGGCTTCTGGCCTATTTCCAAAGTGGGGAAGAGGGAGAAAAACCTGCTTTTTGTTGCAGCCGCTGCCAGCCTAACTTTGAATCTTTGGCCCCCTGGCAGGCTTACTTGGCATCTGGGCAGGCGGCCAAAAAGGCGGGGCGTCCGAACTGGCAAGAACGTTTGGACCAACTATTTAACCGCAAGTGAGCGAGGAATTTAAATGACTTTTCAGCTATAAAGTGATACAATTTTTTTAAATGAATTGGAAAGGATTGACCCGTTATGAGCTTACGCGATAAGTTTAATCAGTTTAGAAAGCGCCCTTCAGATGATTTGGACCAGGAGGACTTCGACTACGACGCTTATGATGAAGTCGATGACTATGACTACGAAGACCTAGGAGATGACCCTGAAACGAGTGAATTTACTGATGAGGCCGACCAGAATTTTGGTGAATACGAGAACCTGAAGAAACGCCAATATTCCCGTTCAGCCCGCAATCCCAAGGGCCATGATGAGAAGATCTCACCCTTTGCTAAAGTCTTGACCTTCATCCTCTTAGTGATGGTGATTGTGCCTTTGATCATTACGGTCTACACCGCTAACCAGAAGAAGACGGTTGAACCCCAATCAACCGACCAAGTGATGGTGTCCAAGACCCAGAATATTTCCGCTAGCAAGGCTGAGGAAGAGAGCCGGAAGAAGGCTTCGGAGTCCAAGGCTAAAGAAGAAGCCGATAAGAAGTCAGCCTCTATCGCTTCCTCAGAACAAGCGGAGAGCGCTAACCAAGCTAGTCAGTCAGCAGCAGCTTCAGCTAGCATCGCAGCTCAGCAACAACAAGCTGCCCAAGCTTCCGAACGTGCTTCCTTGGCCCAGTCTTCGGCTAATGCCCAACAGAACCAACAAGGGCAAAATACTGCTGGGACTTCTGGTACCTATACCGTTCAAGCAGGGGACAACCTCTACCGGATTGCTGTTAACCATGGCATGACCTTGGACCAATTACTCCAAGCTAATGGCCTGAGTGCAAATTCGAATATTGCCCCAGGTACCGTCCTTAGGGTACAGTAATGCGGAAAGGAGCGCCTGAATTGACTCAAAATTTCCAAATTGCGATTGACGGACCAGCTTCTTCGGGCAAGTCGACCTTGGCTAAACGCCTGGCCCAACACTATGGTTATATTTACTTGGATACTGGGGCCATGTACCGCTGTCTAAGTTTAGCCGCTAGCCGGGCTGGGATTGCACCAGAAGAGGAAAAGACCTTAAAAAAACTCTTGGAGGAAATTGAGATTTCCTTTCAAGCTTCAGACCAGGGCCAGTTGGTCTATCTGAACGGCGAAGAGGTGACTCGGGCGATTCGTGAGGACCAGGTATCTAACCTGGTCTCTTATTATGCAGCCATTCCCTTGGTTCGCCAGGAATTAGTTAAGCGCCAGCAAGAGATTGCTAGCTGTGCGGCAGGGATCGTCATGGATGGCCGGGACATTGGGACAGTGGTCCTGCCCCAGGCCCAAGTCAAGATTTACTTGATCGCTTCCGTTCATGAGCGAGCCAAGCGTCGCTATCTCGAGAACCAGGACCGCCAGTATTCAGACCAAAGCCTGGAAGAAATTGAAGAAGAAATCCGCCAGCGGGACCATTATGACATGAACCGGGAGGAAAGCCCTTTGCGCCCAGCCCTTGATGCGGTCCATGTCGACAGCTCAGAATTGACCATCGAAGAGGTCCAAGAGCGTTTAATTACCATTATCGACGAAAAAAAGCGTGAGAAAGCTGAAAATATTTAGTGGATCGCTTGTTTTATTAAGGCAAACATGGTAAAATCAACGTTGTAACACTGGTCTCTTGACTGGTGGCTAGTACTTTAGGAGAGGATACAATATATGTCAAACGAATTTGAAGCACAAAATCATGAAGTAGAAGAAACAGAGGCAATGCCATCAATGGAAGATGTCCTTGATCAAACCTTGGACGTTAAAATTGGCGACACTGTTAATGGTGAAGTTTTAACCATCGATGAAAACAACCAATTAATCGTAGGGATCGAAGGCGCCGGCGTTGAAGGCGTTGTGCCATTCCGCGAAATCTCATCAACACCTATCGACAATGTTGAAGACGTAGTTAAAGTTGGCAACGTCATTGAATTGGTTGTTGTTAAACAAATCAAAGAAAAAGAAAACGGTTCTTTCTTACTCTCACGCCGTCGCGTTGAAGCTAAGAAGATCTGGAAAGAACTTGAAGAAAAAGCTGAAAACGACGAAACAATCACTGTTCCCGTTAAGAAAGTGGTTAAGGGTGGTTTAGTTGTTGACGCTGGCGTTCGTGGTTTCATTCCTGCTTCAATGGTAGAAGATCACTTTGTTAAGGACTTCACTCCTTACAAAGACAAAGAATTAGAAGTTAAAATTGTGGAAATCGATCCTGCTGAAAACCGCTTGATCCTATCCCACAAAGAAATCGCTGCTGAAAAGGCTGCTGCTGAACGTGCTGAAAAATTAGAGCAATTCGAAGCTGGTCAAACTGTTACTGGTACAGTTGCGCGTTTAGCTAACTTCGGTGCCTTTATCGATTTAGGCGGCATTGACGGTTTAGTTCACATTTCACAAATTGCTCACCATCACGTGAAGCATCCTTCAGATGTTTTAACTGTTGGCGAAGAAGTAGACGTGAAGATCTTATCTGTTGATGAAGACCGCGGTCGTATTTCACTTTCAATTAAGGAATTAGTTCCTGGACCATGGGAAGATATCGAAGAAAAAGCGCCTAAGGGTGCCGTATTAGATGGTATTGTACGCCGTCTTGTTGACTTTGGTGCCTTCGTTGAAGTATTCCCAGGCGTTGAAGGTTTAGTTCACATTTCACAAATTGCGCATGAGCATGTGAATACACCAGCTGATAAATTATCAGAAGGTCAAGAAGTACAAGTTAAAGTGCTTGATGTGGACCCAGAAGAAAACCGCTTATCATTAAGTATCAAAGCCTTAGAAGAAGCACCTGCTAAAGAAGAAGGCGCTGACCGTGACCACAAACCACGTGCTAAGAAATCTCGTCCAGCACGTAAGAATAACCGTGGCCAAGCTGCACGTCAAAACCAAGCAGCTGAAGAAGATACAGGCTTTACTTTTGGCGACTTATTAGGCGACCAATTAAAAGGATTAGACCTTAGCGACGAAGACTAATCTAAAGATAATGAGTTGAAAATAGAGGCTTGAGCAAAATACTTCATTTTGCCAGCCTTTATTTTTTTATCAGAAAGAAAGTTGTTTAAAGGAGGTTTTTAAATGGCTAATTTAACCATTGCGATTGTGGGACGGCCCAATGTTGGTAAGTCGACCATCTTTAACCGTTTGGCGGGGGACCGGATCTCCATTGTGGAAGATACGCCTGGCGTCACCCGCGACCGGATCTATGCCCATGCGGAGTGGCTAGGCCGACGCTTGAATATTATTGATACCGGTGGGATTGACTTCTCCAATGAATCCTTCCAGGACAAGATTCGCGCCCAAGCAGAGATTGCTATGGAAGAAGCAGACGTTATTGTCATGCTGACCAATGTCCGCGATGGCGTGACCGACACCGATGAAATGATTGCCCAATTGCTCTACCGGACCAATAAGCCCGTTATCTTGGCAGTCAATAAGGTGGACAATGCGGAACAACGGGCGAATATCTATGACTTCTATTCCCTAGGTTTAGGCGATCCTGTGCCAATTTCAGGTGCCCACGGTTTGGGCTTGGGTGAGCTCTTAGAGACGGCATTGAAGCTCAGCCCCCAGGAACCAGACCAGGGCCCTGTGGATGATACCATTTCCTTTGCAGTGATTGGACGGCCAAATGTGGGCAAGTCCTCGATTGTGAACGCCATGCTCGGGGAAGAGCGGGTTATTGTCTCCAATGTTGCTGGAACGACCCGCGATGCTGTTCATACCCAGTTCACAGTGGACAAGCAGAAGTATCGGATTATCGATACAGCTGGCTTGCGCAAGCGGGGGAAGGTCTACGAAAAAACGGAAAAATATTCGGTCCTTCGTTCGATGCGCGCCATTGAAGAAGCCGATGTGGCCCTCCTCGTTTTGAATGCTGAAGAGGGAATCCGCGACCAGGATAAGAATATTGCGGGCTATGCCCATGAAGCGGGGCGTGGCTTGATCATCGTTGTCAACAAGTGGGATGCTCTTAAGAAGGATAATCACACGATGAAAGAATTCGAAGCCGAAATCCGTGCTCACTTCCAATTCATCGACTATGCACCGATTGTCTTTGTTTCAGCTAAGACCAAGCAACGCCTCCACCAATTACCGGAACTAATTAAGCACGTTCATGAGAACCACCAACGCCGGATCCAATCCTCACTTCTCAATGATGTCTTAAACCGGGCCATTACCATTAACCCAGCGCCTTCAGACAAGGGGCGCAAGTTGAGAGTCTATTACCTGACCCAGGTGGCTACAGCTCCTCCTTGCTTTGTTGCTTTCGTTAATGATGTTGATCTGATGCACTTCTCCTATGAACGCTTCCTCGTGAATCAAATCCGAGAATCCTTCGATTTTGAGGGGACACCGATCAAATTAATTACCCGTGAAAGAAAGTAAAAGAGACATAAACTTTATCTAATTTACCTAGAAAAACATTGTAGTGACAAGGCTTCTGTGGTATCCTTAGAATGGATTATCTAAGTAGATAGAGAAATCCTAAAAATGTTTTCAATAAACATTCCGATAATCTTTATCGGAGGAGGTGAACTAAATTGGCAAATAAAGCAGACTTAGTACAAAGTGTTGCTAACGCAGTTGGAGATTCAAAGAAAAACGTGACTCCAGTAGTTGATGCAGTTTTTGAATCCATCCAAGCTTACCTTGAAGAAGGTGAAAAAGTACAAATCATCGGCTTCGGTAACTTCGAAGTTCGTGAACGTGCAGCACGTAAAGGACGTAATCCACAAACAGGTGAAGAAATCCAAATCGCAGCAAGTAAAGTACCTGCCTTCAAACCAGGTAAAGGCTTGAAAGACGCTGTTAAAGGAAATTAATCTCGTCAAAGAGTAGTAAAAGTCAGGTCTTCGAACCTGGCTTTTTATTTTTACTAGTCGCTTCAAGGACTTATCCTTGGGCTGGGCGAACAGTATGCTAAAATATAGCGGAGGAGGAATGCGCATGCAGACTGAAAAAAATATTAGCCGCTTGCTTCAAGCAATCCGCTTGCAGGACCAAGCGGGTATCGACAAATGCTTGGAAGACTTGCAAGCTAACTTCCAGGCTTACAGCCAAGACCAGCTCTTAGACCTGATTGAGGCGGTCCGGACCCTAGGTGACTTGACCAGCTTGCTTAAGATTTATGACTTAGCCCAGGAGGTAGAGCCAGGTAATTTGGAATGGCAGCTCCTGAAGGCAGAGGCCAAGATTGACCAAGGCGCTTACGCGGAAGCTATCGATGACCTGCTGGCCTTAGGTGACGGCCACCCTTACCAGGTGGAGGCCCTCTTGATGCAGGCAGATGCTTATCAAATGCTGTCACTGCCAGAAGTGAGCATGGTCAAACTCCAGGAAGCCCAGGCCCTGGCCCCAGATGAAACAGTCATTCGTTACGGGATTGCCCAATTGAAGTTTGACCAGGGAGACTTCCAATCCGTCTTATTAGACTACCGTCAACTCTTGGATGATGAAGAATTGCCGGACCCAATTCGCGAGAAAGTAGAAGAGAACTATCTTTTTGCCCAGACCGCTGTGGGTAACTTTGATGAAGCCTTGGACCGGCTCCAAAGCAAGAACCCGGAAGAGCGGACGGAGTCTGAAGAGAAGCAATTGGGCCTGCTTTATGCCCTGAACGAAGACTATGAGAAGGCCCAGGGGATCCTGGAATCCTTCTATCTCGAAGACCGATTGACTGCCAAGGAATTGGCCCTCTATGCAGAAGTGAAAGAGGCCTTCCACGAAGACGATGAAGCGCTCAGGATGCTGACCTCTGCCCTTAACAGCCAACCCTTTGATGCGGACTTGTGGGGCCAGCGGGCAAGACTCTACCAGAAGCTCGGTCAAAGTGACCAAGCCCTAGCTGACGCCCAGCAAGCCCTGGCCTTAGACCCTGACTATACGACCATGCATGAACTCATCCTCCACGGCTATCTAGCAGCGGAGGATGGTCAAGCCGCCTTGGACCAGGTCCAAGCTATGCCGGTCGAATCCTATCAGTCAGGCGAATTGGCCTGGCTCGTTGCCCGGACCTATGACTTAAACGAAGACTTCGCTAAGGCCCACGACTACTATCAAAAAGCTTATCCTGACTTAAAAGGAGATGTTAGCTTTGTTTATGACTACTTGCGCTTTATGCGTGAAGAGGGCGACCAAGAAGCGATCGCGCACGTATTAGCTGACCGGCCTGAACTCAAGTCCGACCCGTCCTTCTATCCCTTCTTATCGGACCAAGATATGGGTGAATATTTCTAGGAATAAATGCTATAATGGAAGGGTAATCTTTTGAGACAAAAGAAAAGCGAAAGGATGCGTAAGGATGAAAGTTTTAGTAACAGGATTTTTAGGACGGATGGGGCAGACTTCTGCTCATATGGTGGTTGACCATGAGGGTTTCGACTTGGCTGCCCTGGTTGATATCAGGGCTGATCAAGCCGAAGACCTCAGCGCTTGGCAAGACCTAGCCCCCGTCTACAGCAGTATTGAAGAAGCTTTAGACAAGGAAGCCATCGATGTAGCCATTGATTTCTGCCAACCTGATGCGGCTTACTACAACACCCGCTATTATATTGAACATGGGGTCCATCCCGTTGTTGGGACCACTGGCTTTAGCGCTGACCAGATTGAAGAACTGAAGGAACTGAGCCAAGAAGCCAAACTAGGTGGCATGATTGCGCCTAACTTTGCGATCAGCTCGGTATTAATGCAGGTCTTTGCCCAGCAAGCGGCCAAGTATCTTCCTGATGTTGAGATTATTGAAATGCACCATAATCAAAAATTAGATGCACCAAGTGGGACCGCCCAAAAAACTGCTGAACTCATTTATGAAGAGCGAGGCGATTATGCGAGCGGTCACCCTGATGAAAAAGAACAAATGGCTGGCGCACGGGGCGCCGACTTCCATGGCATCCGCATTCACAGTGTCCGCCTGCCTGGCCTCAACTCCCACCAAGTCGTGCAATTCGGTGGTACTGGTGAAGCGCTGACCATCCGCCAAGATTCCTTTACCCGGGAATCTTATATGAAAGGGGTGGCTATGGCAGTTGACCATGTGATGGCAAGTCAAGAACTGATCTATGGCCTTGAGAATATCCTATGATTCAAGATCCTGTCTTTCAACAGGCCCTGCCTGTCCTCAAGGCCTTAGAAGCAGCAGGCTATGAGGCTTATTTTGTCGGTGGGGCGATTCGGGATGCCTTACTAGGCCTGCCCATCCATGATGTGGACATTGCGACTTCGGCCTACCCCCAAGAGGTCCAAGAAGTCTTTCCCAAACACTTTGATGTGGGCTTAGAACATGGAACTGTAATGGCCTGGTATGAAGGGGAGACCTATGAGATTACGACCTTTCGAACAGAGTCTGGCTACCAGGACTATCGGCGGCCGGACAAAGTTGAATTTGTTCAATCTTTACAGGAGGACCTCCTGCGCCGGGACTTTACCATGAACGCCCTGGCAATGGCTTCAGATGGTCGGATTATCGACTACTTTGAGGGGCAAGAGGCGATTAAAGAGGGGCGGATTGAAGCGGTTGGCGTGGCCAATGAACGTTTCCATGAAGATGCCCTGCGCATGATGCGGGCTGTCCGGTTTGCTAGCCAATTAGATTTCGATATTGCCGAAGAAACCTCCCAAGCTCTCAAGACCAATGCCCCTCTCCTCGAGAAGATTGCCATTGAGCGTATCTTAGTGGAGATGAACAAGTTGTGGCAAGGTAAAAATTGGCAAAAAGGCCTAGCACAGATGCTGGAAGCTGACTTGTGGGCCTATTGCCCTTATCTGGACCGCCAAGTCTTGGAGGCCATGCTAAAACTCTTAGCAGCTAGTCCTTTTGCGGATTCGGATATGGCCTGGGCCTTCTACCTCTATTTAGACCTAGGCCCTGCGGCAGACCGTCAAGCTTACAATCAAGCCAGTCACCAGCTGGCCCGAGCCTGGAAGATGTCCAAGCGTGAAGACCAGCACATTGCCGGCCTGGCTTATGCCTTGGCTGTCCGCCAAGGGCTAAGTGTTTGGGACCCCGAGGCACTCTATCCCCTCGGTTTTGACCTTGCTTGGCAGGTAGAAAAAGTCCTAGACCAGGAAGAAGCTGAGGGAAGCTTGCTGAGCCAGAGCTTTAGTCCAGCGAATCTCGTCGCTTGCCAGGAGAATTGGCAAGCCCTTCCCATTCATTCCTTAAAGGACCTGGCTGTGAATGGCTCGGACTTGATCCAGGCCTTCCATCCCCAAGAAGGGGCACAGATTGGTCGCTGGTTAGGGGCTTTAGAGGCTGCTGTTTTGGCGGGTCAAGTCGCCAATGATAAGGCCAGTCTGCTGGCCTGGCTAAAAGAAGAAATTGCAACGGAGGAGGAACATCTGTGATAAGAAGATATGCCGTGGTAGATATTGAAACAACCGGTCCTTCCTTTAAAGAAGGGGACAAAATCATCCAAATCGGTCTGGTTCAGTTAAGCGACCAAGGCATTGAAGCTGAATACAGCTGGGATGTCCAACCTGGGCAAAAAATTCCTCCGCGCATTGTCGACTTAACTGGAATTACGGATAGGCAGCTGGCCCAGGCCCCGACTTTAAGAGAAATTGCCGATGACTTCCTAGATAAGTTGGGCGACCGGATCTTAGTGGCCCACAATATCAACTTTGACTACAAATTCTTGAGTCGGAGCTTGGAAAAGCTGGGCTATCCGCCGCTTAGCAATGAGGGGATTGACACGGTCGAATTGATCCGTCTCCTCTATCCTTGTGATCAGAGCTATAAGTTAGGGGACTTTGCGGAAAAACATGGCATCAACTTGGTTCATGCCCATACGGCCCTCGATGATGCCCGGGCCACGGGCCAACTTTTGTTACTGATTCAAGAAAGAATTAAAGCCTTGTCTTATGACTTGCTCCAAACGATTCAGCCTTTGACCACGACGATGATCCGACAAACGGGTCTCTACTTCAATGCTTGGGTCGAGGACTGGGCACCGCGGACAAGGGAAGGCTTGGTTAAGAAGGGCCCCTTCTACCTTGCTGAACAGAAGGGGCAGGGCTTGGTCTTTCCTAAACAATTTGGCCAAGACCAGGCTGACTTTGTTGAATTAGAGGGCCGGACCCTCTGCATAGGCCAGGGGGACTGCCAGTTGAGCCCACTCCAGTTGGCTATGTGCCGGGACTTGTCTCAATTCTTTGACCAGGATAAGTCGGGTCTGGCCTGCCTCGATGCGCCTGCAGGTTCGGGCAAGAGCCTGGCCTATCTTCTGGCAGCCTTGCAAGCGCCAGCGGGTCAGTCCAATCTCGTCCTAGCGACCTCAACCCGCTTGCTCCAGGACCGTCTGGCTCAAGAGAGTCTCCAGCAGGCAGCCGATATTCTTGGCCGGCCCTTGCGCTATGTCCAGCTCAAGAGTTCTCGTCACTATATCGACTTGTCCGCTCTAGCGGCCTTCCATGAAGAGGTCTTAACTTCTAAGCAGGTCAAGAAACGGGATGCCTTGCTCTTGGCAGCCCTCATGATCTGGTTGGCCCAAAGTCAGACGGGACTGTTGGTGGAATTGAACCCGGGACTTTTGACCAAGGACTTCAGCTGCAAGCAGGCGACGCAAGCGGCTTGCGACCAGGCCCTGTCTAAGTGGGGCGACCACGCCTATTATGCCCGGGAGTGGGAGGCCATTCCTGAAGCAGACCTGGTTTTAACCAACCAGGCCTTCCTCTGCCAGCACCAGGCGGACTTGGAAGACTGGGGTCTGCTCAGCTCTTCCGGCCTGCTCTTAGTGGATGAGAGCCACCAATTGCTGGATACCCTCCAGGCCCAGGCGACCGCTTCTTGGTCAACTCAGGCCTTTGAGAACCAGCACAAACACTTACAAAAATTGCTGGCTAATCTGATACATTTTCCTGAGGCTTATCAGTTCTCTGGCCAATCTTTTGATGACTTGTACCAGTCCAGTCAATTGATCCAGGATGTCTGGCAGACATTTGACCAGATTATGGCTTATTTGGAAGAGCATTACCGCAAACTTGTCTACTACAAGCAACAGAGCGACCACAAAGATAGCTTTATGCTAAAAGCTGCCTTTCAGGCTTCGGGCCTTTACAATCAGCTCAAGGCTGTCCAGGCCCAGGTGAGAGATCTATCGAATTCTCTTCATCATTTATGCCGGGCTGTCCAAGTTAAGTCAGGCTTTAGCAGCCAGCGCTTGGACCAATTGCAGGACATGGTTTGTTCCCAGCAAGTCATGAATGATCAATTGACCCAGTTAGTTCAAGGAAAGGACTTGGACTATTATGTTCTGGACCTGCTTGAAGCCGGGGAGGACCTTCACTGCCAGCTCCAGGGCAAACCCTTTGAAGACCAGCGCCTACTGGAAGGCTTTCTCGATACTTTGGCCTGTCAGACCGTCTTTATTTCGGCGAGCCCCTTGGCTGACCAACGCTTTGATAGCCAAGCCATCCATTATTCTTATGCCAGCTCCAAGGGTAGCCAGGAAGTTCAGGTCTTGATGGATGGTTTGTCCATTGATAAAATGAATGCCAAAGCGGCAGCAGCTTGGACGGCGGACTGCCTGCTTGAGCTCTGGCCCAAGCATTACCAGCGGGTCTTGGTCTTAGTCAATGCCAAAAAACAGGCCCGCTTAGTCGAAGCTGCCTTAAAAGACCGCCTCGACTACCAGGCCTATCAGAAGCTCTATTGCCAGCTCAACTTCAAACATAGCCATAAACTCTTCCAACTCTTTGACCAGGAAGACCAGGGCCTACTCATCGGTTTACAGAACTTCAGCGAAGGCGTCCACTTCAAGCAAGCTTTGGATCTTGTCGTGCAGCCGCGCTTGCCTTTTGCAGCACCGGAAGCAGCGGATGAATTGGCTAAACAGGCCCTGGCCCGAGAAGAGGCTAGGGATTACTTTGAGAGCGTAGCCCTTCCAGATATGCTGGTCCGGCTCAAGCAAGCCATTGGTCGGGCAGCTAACGGTCAGGGGGACCGAGCGGACTTCCTTTCTTTAGATCAACGGATACTCAAGAGTGCTTATGCCGACCACTTGCAAGCCAGCCTGGCCAGCAGCGCTGACTTTAGACCCGTTCGCCTCCAGGACTTAGAAAACATTTCAAGGAATTTTAGCCAAAATAAAGGATGACAGCATGAAAAAAAGATTACTCTACATCCTAATTGCCGTTCTCACCCTCTATATTGTGCTGACCAATAACGTTTATTTTTCTTCCCAAAAACCACTCATCGATGCGGAAGACGAGGTCAGCCAGCTGGCCCAGGACCACAAGCTATCGGACATCAAAGATTTTTATCTCTTTACCAAGGACGAGACTTGGTACAGTGTTCGGGCAGAAAATGAAGAGGGGCGGGAGGTCTATCTAACTTACCAACCGGACAGTCAAAGGGTGCACACAGGCTTTGTTGACGAGATGGTAACAGAAGAAAATGCCATCGCCTTGACCCAAAACGAATTGCCTGAAGTCGAGGTTAAAGAAGCCCGGCTCGGTTTTGATGAAAAATTTTTCGTTTGGGAGGTAAGTTTTGTCGATAAAGACGGTAATTTAGGGTATCATTATATCAATGCAACTAACGGCACTTGGTATGAAACGATCAATAATTTATAGAAACAATGAGGTGACGCTATGATCTCTGAACGCATCATGAATTTACAAGAATCGAAAACACTAGCTGCTAATGACAAGGCCCGAGAACTCAAGGCCCAGGGTCGGGATATTATTTCACTGACAGTGGGTGAACCAGACTTCGACACACCCCAATATATCTTGGACTATGCCAAGGAAGCCATGTATGCCGGCAAGGGCCACCATTACACGCCAGCCAGCGGGGCTTTAGAATTACGCGAAGCTATCGCCCACTACCATGAAAAACATGACGGTGTTGTCTGTGAGCCAAGTGAAATTTTTGCCGGGAACGGGGGTAAACTTGTCCTCTATTATCTCTTCCAAGTCTTAGTCAATCCTGGCGATGAAGTTCTTATTCCCCAACCTTACTGGGTCAGCTACTATGAGCAGATCCGCCTAGCTGGGGGAAAACCTGTGATTGTTGAAACTAAAGAAAGCAATAATTTTATCTTAACCGTTGAAGAATTGGATGCAGTTTGTACCGATAAGACCAAGCTGCTTGTTCTGAATACCCCTTCCAATCCTTCTGGCGCTGTGCTCAGTCCAGAAGAAATGCGGGCCATCGGTGACTATTGTGTGGACAAGGGCATTCTGATCATTTCCGATGAGATGTACTATCAATTGGTCTACAATGGTACCCAAGCGATTTCCATGGCCTCTATCTCACCCTCTATCCGCAAACAAACCATCGTCGTGAACGGCGCTTCCAAGGCCTATGCTATGACGGGCTGGCGCCTAGGTTATTGCATGGGTGATGAAGATATTATTCGCGCGATGAATAAGTTGGCTAGTCAAGTAAGCGGGAACCCTTCCGGTATTGCCCAATATGCGACGATCGGTGCTTTGACAGGCCCCCAAGATGACCTGGAGGAGATGCGCCAGACCTTTGAAAAACGTTTAAACGCTGCCTATGACCGGATGAAAGCTATACCTGGTTTTAATCTAGCAGCTAAACCGCGGGGCGCCTTCTATCTCTTCCCTAATTGTAGTGAAGCTGCAGCCTTAACCGGCTATGCAACGGTCGATGACTTTGCTATGGCTCTCTTGGAGGAGGCTGGGGTAGCTAGTGTGGTTGGGAGTGCTTTTGGTATGCCAGACTTCTTGCGCTTCTCCTATGCAGCTGACCAAGACAAGTTCCTTGAAGCCATGGACCGGATTGACAACTTTATGACAGACCACCAAGTCCAAGCGTAAAGACTTAGAAAGTGAGCATGATCAAGATTGAAAATCGAAAAATATACGGTTTTGCGGACACTCCTTCTTGAGATGTATCACGAAATAGGCATCACCAATGAGGAGATGCTTTTTTTCATACATTTGATTAGTTTCCAGCAAGATAATGTGGAATTCCCCAGCTTTTCTATGCTGATGAAGCGGATGGGGATGACCCGGGATGAGATCTTAAGCTTGATTAATTCCTTAGTGGACCGCCAGTACTTGCGGATTGATAGTAAGAAAAATGAAAATAACCAACAAACGGAGTACTATAACCTGGAATTCTTGTATAATAGGATTGACGCCTTAGTCAAGCAGCGGCAAGCCGAAGAAGAGAGTAAACAAACAGAAGACCAAGAAGCCGAGATCTTCCAAGTCTTGGAGACTGAATTTGGCCGGCCCCTGTCACCTATTGAATACCAAGAGGTGGTAGACTGGCTGCATAAGGATAAGTTTCCAACTGACATGATCTTTGAAGCCATCAAGGAAGCTGTCCTGGCCCAGGCCTATAGCCTGCGCTATATTGACAAGGTTTTAATGAATTGGCGACGCAATCCCAAGCAAAGGAACGTTAAGCAAAGGGACCAACACTCGCTTTCAGACCTGCCACCAGCACCTATGAAGAAAATTATCAAAAAAGACCAGGAGTAAGGAGCTAGCAACTTGGATAATATGACCGAGCAAAAACTGCATACCCTACGTGTCTTGTTACGGTCCCATCAACTAATGATGCGGGCCCTCAAGCAAGACATGAGGACTTATGGATTGACTGAAAATGAATTTATGATACTCGAATATCTTTTGAACAAGGGACCCCATGTCGTCCAAGACATCAAGGAACACCTGCTTATCCCCAACAGTTCGGTGACCTACGTGATCGATTGTTTGGAAGGCAAGGGGCTAGTTAAACGGGAACGGTCGTCAAAGGATATGCGCCGGATTATCATTGCTTTAACCCCCAAAGGACAGCGTAAGATAGCTGCTGACTATGAAGAACATAAGGACTATGTCAACCAGCTTTTCTCTGTCCTTGATGCGGATGAATTGAAGCGCCTGCGACTGATTCATAAGAAATTAGGCTTCCAGGCCGAAGAGTATTACAAGCGCGACCAAAAATGAAAGGAGGATGCCCATGCCAAGGAAGAACAGCCCGGAAAAGAGCCCTGAACAAGAAGCCTTCCCCAAAGCTGAGATCCAACGAACGGATAACCAGGAACTATTGATTAACGGCCAGCCTTTTATTGTTAAGGAATGGAGCCAGGAAGAGGCCATCGATTTGGAAGCTTTAGCTGACCGCTATATGCCGATTCTGGATACTTATGACTATATCGTCGGCGACTGGGCCTATGAACAAGTTCGTCTAAAGGGCTTTTATAAAGATGATGTACCCCATGTACCCCTGGAGCGTAAGATCTCACACCTAACGGATTATCTCTTGGAGTACTGTAATTTTGCCTGCGACTATTTTGTCTTGGAACACCAGCGCGACGAGGAAGAACGCCAAGAGCGCAACCGTCAATTGAAAAAACGGCCCAAAAAGAACCGAAACAATAAGAACTATAAGAAGAAAAGCCAGCGCAAGGATAAGGGCAAGAACAAGTCACACAAGCGCCATCGGGATAAGAAGGCTAATTTCAGTATTAAAACGGATAAAAGCTCGACCAAGTCCTCAAATAAAGGCGTTAAGCGTAAGACGATTACCCAGGGCAATAAGAAAAAAGAGGGCTTTAAAATTCGTTCAACGAAAGGAAAAAAATAAGCATGAAAAAGAAACGTGCCATGTTTTTAGACTTGGATGGAACGGTCTACAAGGGCAAGTCCGCCATTCCTGGTGCTCGGGAATGGATCGAGCAGATGCGTGCTGCCCAGGAGCCTTTCCTCTTTGTGACTAATAATTCTATGCGGTCCCACCAGGAAGCTGTCCAGTTCTTGGCGGACTACCACCAGATTGAGGCGGAGCCTGATCAAGTTTATACTAGCGTGGACGCCTTGTCTCATTTATTGGGGCAGGAAGCCAGCCAAGCTGGACAGAAGGCTTATGTCATGGGGAGCGATTATTTGAAGGCTACGGTAGCAGAAGAAGGCTATCAGATCGTTTCTGATCCCTTGGCCGAGCCAGTTGAGCTCTTAGTCATGGGCTTAGACCAAAGTGTGACCTACCAAGAACTCGCCCAGTGCGCCTATGCTGCCCAGTCAGGCGCCAAGTTTTATTTAAGCAATCCGGATATCCAATTTCCTTCCAGCCATGGCTTTGTTCCTGGGGCAGGGGCCTTGGGTGAATTGGTGGCCCATGTGTCCCGAACCGAGCCGATTGTCTGCGGCAAGCCTAGCCCCAATATTATCCTCGGTGCCTTGGAGCTCTTGGGCCTCGAAGCGGATGAAGTCGTGATGCTAGGGGATAACCTGACCACGGATATTTTGGCTGCTAACCGGGCTGGTCTTTCAACGATCTTAATTGAGACCGGAGTTCACCAGAGAGCCGACATTGACCAATTAAATATTGAACCTACCTGGCTGGTGAAGGACTATCAAGAGCTGATGGACTTATGGCCAAGTATCTAAAAGCCGGCCTAGTGACCTTAAGCCTCTTAATTGGGCTAGTAGCAGGCGGCTTGCTATTGACGATTTGGTGCTTGCCCCTCTATCTCTTGGTCTTGTATGCCGGCAATCTAGCTGAGCGAGTGGGCTTGACCAATCAAGAAGTCCTCCATGACTACTGGCAGATGCTCACTTATTTGAATTTTCCATGGCGGACAGGACTAGACTTTGCTTATTTTCCTTCTTCCGCCTCAGCCCGTTTCCATTTTTACGAGGTCAAGCAGCTCTTTTTGATGGTCTATCCGACTTTCCTAGCTGGCCTCGGCTTCAGCTGGCTCCTCACTAGGAAGCCTTTAAAAGCAGGCACCCTTTACCTTCTTTATCGGATTTTTGCTTACCTGCGTTATCTGCCCCTTATAGCTATTATCGGCTTAACGTTGAACTTCAACCGCGTCTTTGTTCTCTTCCATCAAGTTTTGTTTGATAACCAGGCCTGGCTCTTTGATCCCGCAACAGATCCAATTATTGAAGTCCTACCAGAAAGTTATTTTATGCTCTGCTTTATCCTCTTCTTTGTTCTCTTTCAGTTAGGGATTCAAGGACTTTATGCTTGTTTGAAAAAGAAATTGCAAAGAATATAAAAATAGCGCTTAGCTGAATTTATTTTTCAGCTAAGCGCTATTTGTTTTTATTTTGTTTTGTCCTCTTTCAGTAAGTCAGAGGAGTGCAAGGGGCTGATGCGTTTTTCCGGATAGATGTAGTGGTAGGCAGCGTTGATGGCGGTAGGGGCTTCGCCAAAGCCAGAAACAATTAAGTCGCTTTTACCCGGATAGCCTGCAATGTCGCCAATGGCAAAGATACCAGGCAGGTTTGTTTGGCAGTGACCGTCGACTAGGACTTTATTCTTTTCGATGTCCAGTCCCCAATTCTTAATTTCGCCTAGGGAAGAAGTAAAGCCATAAGCCATGATGACTTGGTCTACTGGGATACGTTGGCCTTCGTCTGACCGTGCTTTTTGCAGGTGGATGGCAGAGAGATTGATGCCGTCTCCCTCTAGGCCAGTTGGGACATAGGGGGTGATGAAGTTAATGTTGTCCTTTTGCCGGGCGGCTTCAACGGAGTATTCATGGGCCCGGAAGCGGTCGCGGCGGTGGATCAGATAGATTTCCTTAGCGTAATCGCTCAGGGCCAGGGCTGTATCGAGGGCACTGTCGCCGCCTCCGCAGATGGCGACATTCTTACCCGCATAAGCCGTATAATTGCTGACGAAATAGGCGACGCCGCGGTTTTCATAATGGTCTAATTGGTCCAGGTCAACCTTGCGGGGGCTGAAAGAGCCATTACCAGCTGCAATGATGACTGCCTTAGCGCGATAGGTCGCACGGCTAGTTTCTACGACAAATTCCTCATTATCGTTTTCTAAATTTAAAACTTCTTGGTTGAGGCTGAATTGGGTGGTCGCATGGAAGCGGGCCAGCTGTTGGGATAAGCGGTCGATGAGTTCCGCCCCCGAAATTTCGGGATAGGCAGGGATGTCATAGATGATCTTGTCGGGGTAGAGAGCCTTGGGTTGGCCGCCTAATTCAGGCAAGCTATCAATAATATTTACGCTCAACTGGCGCATACCAGCATAGAAAGCCGCAAAAAGGGCACTAGGGCCAGCACCAATAATGATCAGATCACTTGAGAGAGTTTCCATAGAACGTCCTTTCTATATAAATGCTTTAAAAATTAAAGAAGCTATTAAGGAGTAGGGTCACGACAATACCTGTCAGAATGCCACCAATAACCTCTGAAGGCTTGTGGCCTAAATAATCATCGATAACGAGCTTGCTCTCCTTAATGGCTTTCAATTGGCGATTGAGGACAGGATCGTCTTCTTTAGCTGCTCGCTCTTCGAGAATCAAGAGCAATTGGCGAAGAAGCATGCCCTGCTCACCACTTTGCCGCCGGACCCCCATGGCATCGAACATAATAATCACGCCAAAACACACCCCAATCGCAACGTAGGCGGATTGGTAGCCATATTTAAGGATAAGCGCAGTAATCAAGGCTGTCACAGCAGCCGAATGAGAACTGGGCATACTCCCTGTCGCATGGAGCAAGGCAAGTTTGGCATTGCTCTTGCGCATTAAGAGCGCGATGGGAAATTTTAGGGCTTGGGCAACAACAATGGCACTGAGGGTTGCCACAAGCGGTAGGTTAGTTAGTACGTCCATAGGGCCTCCGGTAATTTTTTTGGCTACATGTAAAAGTATGCTGTCGATTGGACAGCTACTTAATAAATATAACATAAATCTCACCATTAGAGAACTAGCGATAACTATACATTTTCTTTAACTATTGGTACAATAGAGAGGAATAGAAATAAAAAATATGTATAGTTTTAGAGGAGGAATGTTATGTCATTTCCACAATTAGAAGAACAAGCTAAAGAAATTAAAGCAATCATTAAAACCAAGCAAGGGCAAATTGAAGTCGCTCTTTTTCCTGAATTAGCACCAAAAGCTGTCGAAAACTTTATCCAACATGCTAAAGAGGGTTACTACGATGGTGTGATCTTCCACCGGGTCATCCCTAACTTCATGATCCAGGGCGGGGACCCAACTGGAACGGGCCGCGGCGGAGAGTCCATTTACGGCCAGGCCTTTGAGGATGAATTCAATCTCTCTCTCTTTAATATTAAGGGCGCCCTGTCTATGGCCAATGCAGGACCTAATACCAATGGCTCACAATTCTTTATTGTCTCAGCTGGACCAGTTGATGCCAGCATGGTCAGCCAATTGCGGGCTGGCGGTTGGCCTGAGGAAATCGTTGAAGCCTATGCTGAGAAGGGGGGGACCCCTTGGTTAGACCACCGGCACACAGTTTTTGGCCAAGTAAGGGAAGGTCAAGAGGTGGTCAGCCAGATTGAAAATGTTGACCGGGATGGCCAAGATAAACCACTAGAAGATGTTGTTATTGAAGGGATCCAGATTATTGATCCAGAAAGTGATGCCTAATGACCAAGACATTCGCGATTGGAGATATTGTTAAGGGGAAGGTGACAGGTATTCAAAGCTATGGCATCTTCGTGAGTCTCGGCGCTAATCACCAGGGCCTCATCCATATTTCTGAAATCAACCACGGCTTTGTTAAGGATATTTATAACCAGTATGAGATTGGTGAAGAAGTCACAGCCAAGATTATCGATATTGATGAATACAGCCAAAAGATTTCCCTGTCGCTAAGAGCGCTCCAACCCCTCTTCAAAAATAAAAAACCAGCCCGCGGTAACTGGCACAAGCACCACCATCCCAAAGATTACGGTTTTAGTTTGATTGCTGAGAACCTGCCTGAATGGGTGGATGAAGGTCTTGCCAATATCCAGTCGGGCCTAGTCAAGGATTACCACGAAAACCATTTTAATAAGTAAGGAGTCTAACTATGGCAGATTTAAAATTAGATATCTCAAAACTCGATCCCTTTATTTCCCAGCATGAAATTGACTATATGCAAAGTGAAGTCAGCCAAGCCCACCAGCTGCTACGTTCTGGCAAGGGGCCTGGCCATGAGTTTACGGATTGGTTGGACCTACCCTTGGACTATGACAAGGAAGAATACCAACGTATTAAGGAAGCAGCTAAAAAGATTCAAGCCGAGTCCGATGTTCTCCTGGTATTAGGGATTGGTGGTTCTTATCTTGGGGCTAAGGCAGCCATTTCTTTCCTAACCCACCAATTTGTCCAAGAAAGCAAGTTGGAAATCATCTTCGCGGGTAATAGCCTGAGTGCTACTTACCTCAGCGAGGTTATGGACGCTTTAGAGGGCAAAGATTTTTCGATTAATGTGATCTCCAAGTCTGGAACCACGACTGAAACCTCAATTGCCTTCCGTATCTTCAAGAAGCGTTTGATCGACCAATATGGGGAAGAAGAAGCTAAGTCCCGGATTTATGCAACGACTGACCAAGCGAAAGGGGCCTTGAAGGCAGAGGCTGACCAGATGGGCTATGAAAGTTTTGTTATTCCTGATGGTGTCGGTGGTCGTTTTACCGTTCTGACGGCAGTGGGCCTCCTACCTATTGCAGCAAGTGGTGCTAATACGGATGAGCTCTTGGCTGGTGCCCAAGCGGCCCACCAGGCTTATCAAGATCCTGAATTGAACAAGAACGACGCCTATCTTTATGCCGCAATCCGAAATATTTTATACCGCAAGGGCTATAACACGGAAATTCTCGTTAACTATGAGCCTAAATTAAAATATTTTGCTGAATGGTGGAAGCAACTGTTTGGGGAATCAGAAGGTAAGGACGGTAAAGGAATTTATCCAAGTAGCGCTAACTTTTCGACAGACCTTCATTCCCTAGGCCAATATATCCAAGACGGTCGCCGTATCCTCTTTGAAACGGTGGTTAAAGTTGAGGAGACTGAAAAGGATATTAAAATCCCAAGCCTAGCTGAAGATAGTGATGGGCTTGCTTATTTAGAAGGCCAATCCGTTGATGAGGTCAATACCAAGGCTTTCCAAGGGACCCTACTTGCTCACACGGATGGGGGCGTTCCTAATCTAGTTCTCCATGCGCCAGCAATCAACGCACATACGCTGGGCCAATTGATTTATTTCTTTGAAATCGCCGTCGCTATTTCTGGCTATCTTAACGGGGTGAATCCTTTTGATCAACCAGGTGTGGAAGCTTATAAGAGAAATATGTTCGCTCTTTTAGGTCGAGAAGGTTACGAAGAACTTGCTCAAGAATTGAACGAACGCCTATAAATTAGAGATTTGATAAGGGTTTAAAGCCAACTGATAAAAAAGTTGGCTTTTTTTATGAAAAAGAGTTGACGAAGGGAAGAGAAGGAGGTATAATAACTTTTGTTGCTGATCGAGATCACCTCGAAATCGATCGCCAACAAAAATAAGTTAAAAAAAGTGTTGACAAGTTTCGATGACTTCGATATACTAATTAAGTCGCTTGATTCAAGCCTTCGAGGCAAAGAACAAGCGGGCGATCATCAAATCGAAAAAATAAAAAAACTTTTTTTAAAAAAGTTCTTGACAAGATTTCGATAAAGATGATATAATAATTGAGTCGCTTCGATGAGGCGACGAGATAGACCTTTGAAAACTGAACAAAGAAGACGAACCAATTGTGTAGGGCATCAACTTCGAGTTGATGAACCA